>NZ_JBCEWQ010000005.1:0-142029 GCF_038448545.1 Streptomyces sp. CLV115 | reverse complement strand
GCGCGTGCTGTCCGGGCGGTTCCGTGTACGGCGGCCGTGGGGCCGCTCAGTCGCCGTCCGGGTCGGCCCGCTCCAGCGCCGGGCGCTGCGGTGCCGCCGACTCCGTGAGCAGGTAGTCGGCCGCCGCGGTGTCCGTCACCAGGCTGGTGACCAGCCCGGACCTCAGTACCGCCCCGATCGCCGCGGCCTTGCGCTGGCCGCCCGCGATCGCCACCACCTCGGGGATCCGGCGCAGCCGGTCGGCCTCGACCGTGATGCAGCGCTCCCCCAGGTCGCGGCCGACCCGCCGCCCCTCGGTGTCGAAGAGGTGCGCCGACATCTCCGCCGCGACACCGAGCGAGGCGTAGTGCGCCCGCTCCTCGTCGGTGAGCATGTCGTGGACGGTCGAGATGCCCGGCTCCCAGGAGCCGATGGAGACCGCCGCGACCGTCACCTTGTCGAAGTAGTCGAAGGCACGGGCGATGCCGGTCTGGTGGCGCAGCGCGGCGGCCGTCGCCGGGTCGGGCAGCAGCATCGGCGCGTAGATGGGGTGGGCCTCGCCGCCGGACACCTGGGCGGCCCGCCGGACCGCCTCGACGGAGCCGCGCTCGGCCGTCCCGGCGTCGTACACCCCGGTGAGCTGCACGACCGTGCACGGCGGCAGCCGGTCGAGCGCCGCCGCCATGTGAATGGTGGACCGGCCCCAGGCCAGCCCGAGCACATCGCCCTCGTTCACCAGTTCGCCGAGAAGATCGGCCGCGACCTCGCCCAGGTTCTCCGGGTCCGGTGCGTCGTCCTGCTCCTCGGCCGGGGACTCGACGACCACCGCGTGACGCAGCCCGTAGCGGGCGCGGAGCGCGTCGGAGCGCTCGGCGTCGAGCTCGGCGGGGACGCGGATCTCGATCCGTACGAGGTCGCGCTCAAGGGCCGTCTCCAGGACCCGGGCCACCTTGAAGCGGCTGACGCCGAACTCCTCGGCGATCTGGATCTTCGACTTGCCCTCAAGGTAGAAGCGGCGGGCCATGGCCGCCGCCTGCACCAGCTCCGCGGGCCCCATCCGCAGGGCGGACCTGCCCGCCGACATTGCAGACACCGCGATCTCCTCACTGCTGTTCACACTCTCGATACGCCGTTCATCCTGTCAGATCCGGCGTTCCTTGATCGGTCCCGTCGGACCGAGTTCATCTGTCCTTGGCCGGGCGGACCCGCAATCGGGAGCGGGAGCCGGCCGCGGCGTCAGTGGGCGCACGCCCAGGCCGCCGAGGCGGTGGCCCCGTCGGCCTGGGCGCGCAGGGCCCGCACGGCTTCGGCCGGGTCCGTCGCCCCGTACACCGCCGAACCCGCGACGAAGACGTCCGCCCCGGCCTCGGCGCACCGCTCGATGGTGGACGCGGAGACACCGCCGTCGACCTGGAGCCACAGTTCGAGGCCGTGCTTGGAGATCAGCTCACGGGTGCGGCGGATCTTCGGCAGCATGATGTCCAGGAAGGCCTGGCCGCCGAAACCCGGCTCCACCGTCATGATCAGCAGCATGTCGAGCTCGGGAAGCAGGTCCTCGTACGGCTCGACGGGCGTGGCGGGCTTGAGCGCCATGGAGGCGCGGGCGCCCTTGGCCCGGATCTCCCGCGCCAGCCGTACGGGGGCCGCCGCGGCCTCCGCGTGGAAGGTGACCGAACCCGCGCCGGCCTCGACGTACCGGGGCGCCCAGCGGTCCGGGTCCTCGATCATCAGATGGCAGTCCAGCGGGGTCTCCGTGGCCCGGCTGAGCGACTCGACGATGGGCACGCCGAGGGTCAGATTGGGTACGAAGTGGTTGTCCATCACATCGACGTGGAGCCAGTCGGCGCCTTCGACGGCCTTCGCCTCCTCGGCGAGACGGGCGAAGTCGGCGGACAGGATGCTGGGGTTGATCTGGGCCATGTCCCAAGCCTGCCATGTTCCGCGCCACTTCCCCGCCCCGGTGCGGGCCAAAGCCTCACGGGATCATTACAGTTCGCTCGATCCGGGGCTCCCGGCCGCACGATCCGGGCGTTTCGGTCCCGGGCGGGTGCTCCGGGGGCCCTCGCCGCCGGAGCGTACGGTGCGGTCGCAGGGCCCCGGGGCCCGTCGAAGCGGTCAGGCGGTACGTCGCAGCAGCGCCAGGTACATCGCGTCGGTGCCGTGCAGATGCGGCCACAGCTGGACGTCGGGGCCGTCGCCCAGCGCGGGCACGCCCGGCATCAGCGGGCGGGCGTCCACCCACTCGGCCTCGACGGGCCGGTCGCCGCGCCCCTTGAGCACGTCCTCGACGACCACCCGGGTCTCCGCGAGGTGCGGCGAACAGGTCGCGTAGCCGACGACGCCACCGACCCGCACCGCCTTCAACGCCTCGCGCAGCAGGCCGCGTTGGAGCGGGGCGAAGTTCTCCAGGTCCTCCTTGCGGCGGCGCCAGCGCGCCTCGGGACGGCGGCGCAGGGCGCCGAGACCCGAGCACGGCACGTCCATGAGGACCCGGTCGAAGCTGCCTGGCTGCCACGGCGGGCGGGTGCCGTCGGCGGTGATCACCTGATACGGACCGGGATTGCCGGCCAGCGCGCGTTCGACGAGGCGGGCCCGGTGCGGCTGCTTCTCGGCGGCGAGCAGGGTGGCACCGCGTTCGGCGGCGAGCGCGGCGAGCAGAGCGGCCTTGCCGCCGGGGCCGGCACAGCCGTCGAGCCACCGGCTGTCGCCGCCCTCCACGGGTGCGCCGGCGAGGGCGGCGGCCACCAGCTGGCTGCCCTCGTCCTGGACTCCGGCCCGGCTCTCCTGGACGGCGGTCAGCGCGCCGGGCTCGCCGCCCTCCGCCATCCGTACGGCATACGGGGACCAGCGGCCCGGCAAGCCGTTCTCGTCGCCGAGGGCGGTGAGCAGCTCCTCGGTGGTGGAGCGGCCGGGGCGGGCGACCAGGGTGACCTCGGGCCGCTCGTTGTCGGCTTCGAGCAGGTCCTCGATCCCGGCGCGGCCGCCGCCCAGCGCGTCCCACAGGGCGGAGACGACCCACCGCGGATGCGAGTGCACGACGGCGAGGTGGTCCTCGGCGTCCTCCTCGTACGACGGGGCCACCTTGGCCACCCAGCCGTCGAGGTCGTCCGCGGAGACCTTGCGCAACACCGCGTTGACGAACTTGGCCCGGCCCTCGCCGAGCACCACCCGGGCCAGCTCCACACTGGCGGAGACCGCGGCGTGGGTGGGGATCCGGGTGCCGAGCAGCTGGTGGACGCCCATGTTCAGCACGTCCAGGACCGGCGGGTCGACCTCGCGCAGCGGCCGGTCGATGCAGGCGGCGACGATCGCGTCGTACGTGCCCTGGCGGCGCAGCGTCCCGTAGACCAGCTCGGTCGCCAGCGCCGCGTCCCGGTTGTCGAAGTCGCCCTTGGCACGGGCCTTCTTCAGCAGCGGGGGCAGGACGAGGTTGGCGTACGCGTCCCGTTCGTCGACGGCCCTGAGGGCTTCGAAGGCGAGGAACCGGACGGGGTCCTTCCTGGGGCGGCGATGCGGCTTGGCGGGACGGCGACGCTGCTGGTCGTTCACGTGAAAGGTGCTCCGCTGATGGTGAGGGGGCGAACCCTCCCAGCCTACGTCGCCGTCCCGGCCCCGGCGGCTCAGCTGCCGAGCAGCTCGCCGTGGACGATCCGGACCCCGCGGGCCCAGTCGGCGGCCCGCATCGGCTTCTTGCCCTGGGGCTGGACCCAGAGCAGCTCGACCGCGTGCGATCCGGTGCCCACGTACACGTTGTTCTTGGCCGCCGAAAGCTCGCCGGGCGCCAGGTCGGCGCGGTCCAGCACGGGCACCGCCTGGATCAGCTTCAGCCGCTCCCCCCGGAACAGCGTCCAGGCGCCGGGCGCGGGCGTGCAGCCGCGTACCACGCGGTCGACCCGCAGGGCGGGGACGGACCAGTCGATCCGGGCGTTCTCGACCGTGATCTTCGGCGCGAGGGTGACCCCGTCGGCAGGCTGCGGCACGGCGTGCAGGGTGCCGTCGTCGATGCCGTCCATCGTGGCGACGAGCAGCCCCGCGCCGGCGAACGCCAGCCGGGTGAGCAGGTCACCGCTGGTGTCGGTGGGACGCACCTCCTCGGTCAGCACGCCGTACACCGGGCCGGAGTCGAGCCCCTCCTCGATCAGGAAGGTCGAGGCGCCGGTCACCTCGTCCCCGGCCATGATCGAGTGCTGCACGGGGGCCGCGCCGCGCCAGGCGGGCAGCAGCGAGAAGTGGAGGTTGACCCAGCCCCGGGCGGGCACGGCGAGCGTCTCCTTGGGGAGCAGCGCGCCGTAGGCGACGACCGGGCAGCAGTCCGGGGCGATCTCCCGCAGCCGGGCGAGGAAGTCCTCGTCGCGCGGCCGGGCGGGCTTGAGCACCTCGATGCCGGCCTCCTCGGCGCGTTCGGCGACGGGGCTGGCGACCAGGCGGCGCCCCCGCCCGGCGGGGGCGTCGGGCCGGGTCACCACGGCGGCCACCTCGTGCCGGTCGGAGGCGATCAGGGCGTCCAGGGCGGGTACGGCTACCTCGGGGGTGCCTGCGAAGACGAGCTTCATGGGTGGCTGACTGCCTCTCGGGCCGGAACGTTCGGTGACGAGCAACGCACAAGTCTATGGGCCCCGCGGCCGGGGGGCGTACGCATGGCCGCGCGCCCCTTTGAAGGGCTCACGCGCCCCTGAAGCGTGACCAGATCCACAGCTGAGGCGTTGGTCAAGAGAGATTGACCGAAGCGAGCCGCCCTGGTGCGGCCCGATCCCTTTCAACGCCGGTTCGAGAGGCTTCTTCATGGCCGACCACGCAACCCACGACGCCCAAGCGAGGGCCAGTCTGCACCTGTTGGTGCGGGACATCGAGCGGGTCCGGCGGCAGGTGGACGCGCTGCGCACGCTCACCGCCCAACTGGGCAACGTCTACCGCCCGCGCCGCTCCGGCCCGTCCACGGGCTTCGTCGTCTACGGCAGGGCCCCGGCCCCCACTGTCAGGCTGGCCCAGGAGCTGCGCGACAGCGTCGAGACCCTGGTCACCGCGGCCGTCGACTTCGACCGCTCGCTGGGTTTCTCCTGGGACGCGGTGGGATCCGCGCTCGGGGTCACCAAGCAGGCGGTGCACCGCCGCTACGGCGCACGCCGCAACGCCCGCCGGCCCGGGGCGGCCGAATCCGGCACGGAGACCGCGGTGCCGCGCCCCCTGCCGGGGGCCGCCGGCCCGTCCGCGCTGCCGCCCGTGGTGCCTGCCGCGCGCTCCATGCCGCCGCAGCCGTCGGCGGACCGCCCATCACTCCGCGACGACCTGCGCCCCGGCGTGTTCCCCGGCCCGCGCAACGGCTGACCTACCCCGACTCCGTCCACTGCCCCGCCGCGCCCGCCGCCCGGCGGGGCAGCCGCATGCCGACTCCCGTGCTTCGGGCTCCGGGCTCCGGGCCTCGGGCTTCGGGCTTCGGATCCCCGGTGTCCCGTGCTTCGGGCTCCGTGTTCCGGGCTCCGGATCCCCGGTGTCCCTTGCATTCGACCGGCCCCGGGCGCCGCGCGCTTTGTCGCCTCACCCGGCTCACCCGGCGTCCCCCGGGCCGCCCGCCCGTGCGGGCAGGCCGACGCCCCGGCTCCCGGTCCGGCCTCCCCGGCGCTCCGCCCCGTCACCCGATGTCCGGCGGGTCCACCCTGATCCGGACCTGCTCGCCGCTCCCCCGGGACATCCGGGCCGCCTGCGCGGCCTTCAGCGCGGCCGCCAGCGCCGCCCCACTGCCCGGCGGCACCCTGAGCAGCACCCGCTCCCAGGACTCCCCGTGCGGCGCGTCCCCGGGTCTTCGGGGCCTGCCCGGTCCGGTGGGCGGCACCGGGACCGGGCCCAGCACCTCGGCCTCCGGCGGCAGCTCGGCCGCCGCGAGGAACGCGGCCAGCGCCTCGGGCGTGCCGGTCACCGCGGCCATCCGGGACACCGGCGGGAAGCCCAGCTCGGCCCGCTCCGCCAGCTCACGGCGGGCATGGCCGACCGGATCCCAGCGCACCAGGGCCTGTACGGGCCGCAGCGTCGGCTCGGCGACGACCACCACCGTGCCGCCCTCCGGCTGCCCGCGCACCAGCGAGGCCGCGGCCGTCCAGCGGCGCAGCGCCTCCTCACCGGCCCGCAGGTCGGGGCGGCCGACCATCGCCCAGCCGTCCAGCAGCAGCGCGGCCGCGTAACCGCCCTCGGCCACGGGCTCGGCGCCGGGGGTGCTGACGACCAGCGCGGGCGCGTCCGGCACCGAGTCGAGGATGTGGTCACGGCCGGACGTCCGCACCGGCACGGCCGGGAACGCCCGGCCGAGCTCCTCGGCGGTCCGGCGGGCGCCGACGATCCGGGCCCGCAGCCGGTTGGAGCCGCAGGCGACACAGTGCCAGGCGGTCTCCGCCCGCCCGCACCAGGCGCAGTTCAGATCCTGCTGGTCCGGTGCCTCCAGCGGCCCGGCGCAGTGCCGGCACCGGGCGGGTTCGCGGCAGCGCTCGCAGGCCAGCCTCGGCGCGTATCCCCGGCGTGGTACCTGGACCAGGACGGGGCCGCTGCGCAGCCCGTCCCGTACCGTCTGCCAGGCCAGGCTGGGCAGTCGGGCGGCCCGCGCGGCGCCGTCCCGCGCCAGCTCCCCGTCGCCGACCGTACGGACCAGGGGCGCCGCGATCCGCAGCTGCTCCCGGTCCGCGCGCAGCGGCAGCGCCCAGCCGCTCTCCACCAGCTGGGCGGCCTCCACCGTGCAGTTCGTACCACCGAGCAGGAACGCGCAGCGGCCGTGCGCGGCCCGCAGTTCGAGCACCTCGCGGACGTGCGGGAAGGGGGCGTTGTCGTCGCTGTGGCTGGAGTCCCCGTCGTCCCAGACGGCGACCAGGCCGAGGTCCGCGACCGGGGCGAACATCGCCGCTCTCGTCCCGACGACCGCCCGCACCGAGCCGCGCCGCACGGCGAGCCACTCCCGGTACCGCTTCTCCGGTCCTGAGTCGGCGGTCAGCAGTGCGTGGCGTCCCGCCCCGAGCAGCTCGGTGAGCGCGGCGTCCACCCGCCCGGCGGTGCGGCCGTCGGGAACGACGACGAGGGCGCCGCGCCCGGAGGCGAGGGTCGCGGCCATGGCCCTGGCGATCTCCTGGGGCCAGTGCGGTCCGGGCAGCGCGGTCCACACGGCCCGGGGCGCCCCGCCTCCGGCCAGCGCCCGCAGAAAGGCGGGCCCCTGTGCGTACCGCGCCCAGGTGCCCGCCGGCGGTGCGGGCGGGGGCGGCAGGGGCTCGGGCGAGGGCCTGGACTCGGCCCTGCCGTTGCGGGGCGGGACGGCGAGCTGGAGCACATCGGCGAGACTGCCCGCGTAGCGGTCGGCGACGGCCCGTGAGAGGGCGAGCAGCTCCGGTCCCAGCACCGGTTCGGGCGATACGACATAGGCGAGCGCCGCGAGGGCGCCCGTGTAGTCCGACTCGGCGAGCCGCTCGACGAGGAAGCCGTCGATCAGGCCGCCCCCTTCGCGCCGGCCGCCGCGCACATTGCGCTTCCCGGCCCCGAACCGCACCCGGACCCGCACGCCGGGCTGCGCCTCGGCGTCCAGCTCCTCGGGCACCGCGTAGTCGAAGTACTGGTCGAGATGGAGCACGCCCTTGTTGACCAGCACTCGGGCGACGGGCAGCTCCTTGGCGAGCGCGGCGCCGCGCCAGGTCCGCGGCTTGGCCCGGGGCACCTTGGCCTTCCGCACCGTCTCCCGGATCAGCGCAAGCTGCTCCGGAGCCCCGTCGCCGGGGTCCGCGGATCGCTCGTTGTCGCTGCTCACAGCCAAATTCCTACCAGAGACGACTGACAGCGGCCCCGTCGAGGCGGGGCCGGGGTCCGGACACACCGGGGCCCGGACACCCTGTGCGGTGTCCGGGCCCCGGCGTACGGCTGGAGAGCCTGCCGGCCTACAGCCCGGCCGCCGCGCGCAGCGCGTCCACGCGGTCGGTGCGCTCCCAGGTGAAGTCGGGAAGCTCACGGCCGAAGTGTCCGTAGGCCGCGGTCTGGGCGTAGATCGGACGGAGCAGGTCGAGGTCGCGGATGATCGCGGCCGGGCGGAGGTCGAAGACCTCGCCGATGGCGTGCTCGATCTTCTCCGTGTCGACGGCGGCGGTGCCGAACGTCTCGACGAACAGACCGACCGGCTCGGCCTTGCCGATCGCGTACGCGACCTGCACCTCGCAACGGGCGGCGAGGCCCGCGGCGACGACGTTCTTGGCGACCCAGCGCATGGCGTAGGCGGCCGAGCGGTCCACCTTCGACGGGTCCTTGCCCGAGAAGGCGCCGCCGCCGTGGCGGGCCATGCCGCCGTAGGTGTCGATGATGATCTTGCGGCCGGTCAGGCCGGCGTCGCCCATCGGGCCGCCGATCTCGAAGCGACCGGTCGGGTTGACCAGCAGCCGGTAGCCGTCGGTGTCCAGCTTGATGCCGTCCTCCAGCAGCTGCCCGAGCACGTGCTCGACGACGAACTCGCGGATGTCGGGCGCGAGCAGCGAGTCGAGGTCGATGTCGCTGGCGTGCTGCGAGGAGACGACGACCGTGTCGAGACGAACGGCCTTGTCGCCGTCGTACTCGATGGTGACCTGGGTCTTGCCGTCGGGGCGCAGGTACGGGATCGTCCCGTTCTTGCGGACCTCGGAGAGCCGGCGGGAGAGCCGGTGCGCGAGGTGGATCGGGAGCGGCATGAGCTCGGGCGTCTCGTCGCAGGCGTAGCCGAACATCAGGCCCTGGTCGCCGGCGCCCTGCTTGTCGAGCTCGTCCTCATCGCCCTCGACCCGCTTCTCGTACGCGGTGTCGACGCCCTGCGCGATGTCGGGAGACTGCGCCCCGATGGACACCGAGACACCGCAGGAGGCGCCGTCGAAGCCCTTCTTCGAGGAGTCGTAGCCGATCTCCAGGACCTTGTTGCGTACGAGGGTCGGGATGTCGGCGTAGGCCTTGGTCGTGACCTCACCCGCAACATGCACCAGACCGGTGGTGATCAAGGTCTCGACGGCGACGCGGGACCGGGGGTCCTCGCGGAGCAGTGCGTCGAGAATGGTGTCGCTGATCTGGTCAGCGATCTTGTCGGGGTGACCCTCGGTGACGGATTCCGAGGTGAAGAGACGGCGGGACACATCGCTCCCTGGGGTTGCAGCGGCTGCTGGCTGATCATTTGGCGGACGGCCGGGAGCTGCGCCCGGCACGGTCCGGGACCAGTTTATCCGTCGCTTCCGTCCGGCGGACAACGTGTCTCGCCCTTTGGTAGTTCTGTGACCTGCGGCACGGCCCCGCGGAGCGGGTCGATTCCTCTCGGGCGATGCCATTTACGCCCATATCCCAAGGGTTTCGGCCCGGCCACGGGCACGTCACAGGAAATTCATCCGAGACGTGACGACACGAGATCCCAGACCGTGTCGGCGAGCGCTTCCTTGGGACCGTACGGCACCTGGGTCTCGCCGCCGTCGGCGGCGAGCACCACGGCCTCGTTCTCCTCCGAGCCGAAGGTCCGGCGCTCCCCCACCTCGTTGACCACGAGGAGGTCGCAGCCCTTGCGGCGGAGCTTCTCCCGGCCGTTGGCGAGGACGTCGTCGGTCTCGGCGGCGAAACCCACCACGATCTGCTCCGGCCGGGCGCGCTCGCCGGCCACCTCGGCGAGGATGTCCGGATTGCGCACCAGCGTGATGGGCGCGGGCTCCTGACCGTCCTTCTTCTTGATCTTCCCCGTCGCGTACTCGGCGGGCCGGAAGTCGGCGACCGCCGCCGCCATCACGACCACGTCGGCGTCCGCGGCGGCCTTCAGCACGGCCTCGCGGAGCTGTACGGCGGTCCCCGCGTGCAGGACGTCGGCGCCTGCCGGGTCGGGCAGGCCGGTGTTGGCCTCGACGAGGGTGACCCGGGCGCCGCGGGCGACCGCGGTGCGGGCCAGGGCGTAGCCCTGCTTGCCGGAGGAGCGGTTGCCGAGGTAGCGCACCGGGTCGAGCGGTTCGCGCGTACCGCCCGCGCTGATCACCACATGGCGGCCGGCCAGGTCGGGTTCGACGGGACCGCGGGCCAGTACCCGGCGGCAGACCTCGAAGATCTCCCCGGGGTCGGGCAGCCGGCCCTTGCCCGTGTCGACGCCGGTCAGCCGGCCGACGGCGGGCTCGATGACGACGGCACCGCGGCGGCGCAGCGTGGCGACGTTCTCCCGGGTGGCGGGGTGCTCCCACATCTCGGTGTGCATGGCGGGCGCGAAGACGACCGGACAGCGTGCGGTGAGCAGCGTGTTGGTGAGCAGGTCGTCGGCGAGGCCGTGGGCCGCCTTCGCGAGCATGTCGGCGGTGGCGGGGGCGACGACCACCAGGTCGGCGTCCTGCCCGATCCTGACGTGCGGCACCTCGTGGACGTCGTTCCAGACCTCGGTGGAGACCGGGTGGCCGGAGAGCGCGGACCAGGTGGCCGCCCCCACGAAGTGCAGCGAGGACTCGGTCGGTACGACGCGCACGTCGTGACCGGACTCGGTGAGCCGGCGCAGCAGTTCGCACGCCTTGTACGCGGCGATGCCTCCGCTGACCCCCAGAACGACCTTCGGCTTGTCCACTGCGTCTCCCCGCACTCGGATACGAACACCCCCATGCTGCCTCACCGCGGCCGGTCCGACGCTGTCGCCCCGGACACACCTCAGGCCCGGCGGTCGCGGCCGCCGGGCCTGAGGTGAAGGTGCCGTTCCTGCTTACTGCGCGGGGCCCTCGATGGCCTCGGAGGTGAGCAGGCCCGCGTTGATCTCGCGGAGCGCGATCGAGAGCGGCTTCTCGTGCACGTGGGTGTCGACGAGCGGACCGACGTACTCCAGGAGACCCTCGCCGAGCTGCGAGTAGTACGCGTTGATCTGGCGCGCGCGCTTGGCGGCGTAGATCACGAGGCTGTACTTCGAGTCGGTGGCCTCAAGGAGCTCATCAATCGGCGGGTTGATGATGCCCTCGGGCGTGGTGATGGAAGAGGACACTCTCTGCCTTCCGAAGGGGGTAAAGATCAAAGAAATCTTTGACGGTGCGGAGATCTGCGGTGGCGTGCTTACCGGCTTCGGCGACTTCGTCAGTCGCTGTCGGCACGGTGGCCGGAAACCTCCAGCATCAAGGCTAGCAGCTCACGGGCCACGTCCTCGACGGAGGTGTTGACCAGCGTCGTGTCGAACTCTGCCTCGGCGGCCAGTTCGATCCTGGCGGCGGCGAGCCGGCGCTCGATGACCTCGGGCGCCTCGGTCCCGCGGCCGGTGAGCCGGCGGACCAGCTCCTCCCAGCTCGGCGGGGCCAGGAAGACCAGCTGTGCGTCCGACATGGACTGCCGGACCAGCCGGGCGCCCTGGAGGTCGATCTCCAGCAGCACCGGCTCACCCGCCTCCAGGCGGTCGAGCACGGCGCGGCGGGGCGTGCCGTAGCGGTTGCCCGCGAATTCGGCCCACTCAAGCAGCTCGCCGTTGGCGATCAGCTTGTCGAACTCCTCGTTGTCCACGAAGAAGTAGTGGACACCGTTGCGCTCGCCGGGGCGCGGCTTGCGGGTCGTCGCCGACACCGAGAGCCAGACCTCGGGGTGGACCTTGCGCATATGAGCGACGACCGTGCTCTTGCCGACCCCGGAGGGGCCGGAGAGCACGGTCAGCCGCGGACGTACGTCCGGGGGTACGGGGGACGTCCCCCGGGATGTTGCAGCCATGGAGCGATTATCCAGGTTCTCAGGAGTGCCTGAGAACGTCAGGCGGCGCTGCCGCCGAACTCACGCTCCAGGGATGCGATCTGGTTGGAGCCGAGACCCCGGACCCGGCGGCTCTCGGAGATGCCGAGCCGCTCCATGATCTGCTTGGCGCGGACCTTGCCCACGCCCGGCAGGGACTCCAGAAGGGCGGAGACCTTCATCTTGCCGATGACGTCGTTCTCCTGGCCCTGCTTGATGACCTCGTGGAGGGAGGCGCCGGAGTGCTTGAGTCGATTCTTGACCTCGGCCCGCTCCCGGCGAGCCGCGGCGGCCTTTTCGAGCGCGGCTGCGCGCTGTTCAGGGGTAAGGGGCGGAAGAGCCACGCCTACGTCACCTCGGATGTCGATCTGTCGGATACGGACCGGTGAGGAAGCTGAGCGCTCCACACCAGGTGAGCGACGGACAACTTGTGTACGTCGGCTCTCGACGGAGACTAGCGGCCAAGGCCGCCGGAGTCAGCGAGAACCAACGAAAAGTCCTGGTCAGCCTTGGCCGACCAGGACATTTCTGGCATAACAACCGAGTTTTTTGGTCAGGAAAGAGTCAACACCCGGTTACGTGGCATGGTCAGCTACCCGCCACGGCCGCCCGGATCTCGTCCGTGAGCCGTTCGGCGGCCTCCCGGAGCCCCGTCGTGTCGGGCCCCTGGCTCAGCACTCCGCGGCTCACGCTGGGCACCACATTGCCGACCGAGGCGCCGAAGACGCCGGGCAGATCCGCGGGCGTCGCGCCCTGCGCGCCGATCCCGGGAGCGAGCAGCGGGCCGTTGATCGCCAGGTTCGCCCCGGCGTCCCCGAGGGTGGCTCCGACCACCGCGCCGACGGAGCCGAGCGGGGTCATCCCCTCGTTCTCGGCGGCCATGTGGTCGAGCATGAGCTGGGCCAGCGAGCGGCCGTCGGCGGTGGTGGCGCGCTGCACCTCGGCGCCCTCCGGGTTGGAGGTGAGGGCCAGCACGAAGACGCCCGAGCCGGAGAGGACCGCCGCGTCGAGCGCCGGGCGCAGCGAGCCGAAGCCGAGGTACGGCGAGACGGTGACCGCGTCCGAGAACAGCGGCGAGTCCTTCTCCAGGTAGGTCGCCGCGTAGGCGCCCATGGTGGAGCCGATGTCGCCGCGCTTGGCGTCCATCAGCACCAGCGCGCCGGCCGCCCGCGCCTCCTGGACCGCCTTCTCCAGGACGGCGATGCCGCGCGAGCCGAAGCGCTCGAAGAACGCGGACTGCGGCTTGAGCACGGCGACCCGGTCGGCCAGTGCCTCCACGACGGTGCGCGTGAAGCGTTCGAGCCCGGCGACGTCGTCGTTCAGGCCCCAGGCGGTGAGCAGCGAGGCGTGCGGGTCGATGCCGACGCACAGCGGGCCGCGGGTGTCCATGGCGCGGCGCAGGCGCGCGCCGAACGGTTCGGGGCTCATGCGGTGGCCTTCCTGGTCTCTGCGCCGACGGCCTCGGCGAGGGTGGCGTACGGGGAGGCGGCCAGGCGCGCGGCCAGGCCCTTGTGGATCGCTCGGGCGTAGAACGGGCCCTCGTAGATGAAGGCGCTGTAGCCCTGGACGAGCGTGGCACCGGCCAGAATCCGCTGCCAGGCGTCCTCGGCGTTCTCGATGCCCCCGACGCCGACCAGGGTGATCCGGTCGCCGACCCGGGCGTAGAGGCGGCTCAGCACCTCCAGGGAGCGCGCCTTGAGGGGGGCGCCGGAGAGCCCGCCGGTCTCCTGGACCAGGGACGGCGAGGACTTCAGGCCGAGGCCGCTGCGGGCGATGGTGGTGTTGGTGGCGATGATGCCGTCCAGACCCAGTTCGACGGCGAGGTCGGCGACCGCGTCGACGTCCTCGTCCGCGAGGTCCGGGGCGATCTTGACGAGCAGCGGGACCCGGCGTCCGGTGACGGTCCGGTCGGCCGCCTCGCGCACGGCGCTGAGCAGGGGCCGCAGCGCCTCGGTGGCCTGGAGGTTGCGCAGCCCCGGGGTGTTGGGCGAGGAGACGTTCACGACGAGGTAGTCGGCGTGGGCGGCGAGCCGCTCGGTGGACTTCACGTAGTCGCCGACCGCTTCGGCCTCCGGCACGACCTTCGTCTTGCCGATGTTGACGCCGACCGTGGTCCGAAAGACCGGCCGGCGGGCGGCGAGGCGGGCGGCGACGGCGGCCGAGCCCTCGTTGTTGAAGCCCATGCGGTTGATCAGCGCGCGGTCCGCGACGAGGCGGAAGAGGCGCTTGCGCGGGTTGCCGGGCTGCGGCTCGCCGGTGACCGTGCCGATCTCGATGTGGTCGAAGCCGAGCATCGACATGCCGTCGATCGCGACGGCGTTCTTGTCGAAGCCGGCGGCGAGGCCGAACGGGCCGTGCATCCGCAGGCCGAGGGCCTCGGTGCGCAGCTCCTCGTACCGGGGGGCGAGCGCGGCGGCGACGAAGGTACGCAGCACGGGGATCCGGGCGGCGAGGCGGATCCACCGGAAGGCCAGGTGGTGGGCCTGCTCCGGGTCCATCCGTTTGAAGACCAGGCGGAAGAAGAACTTGTACATCGGGGTGTCCTCGGTGTCCTCACGGAGAGGGGGACACCGTTTCCGGTGTCCCCCTGTCGGCTGCTAGTCGCGGGCCGCGGTCAGATGCTCGGCGTGTTCCTGGAGGGAACTGACGCCGACGCTCCCGTGGGTGAGCGCGTCGATGCCCTGGACGGCGGCGGCGAGCGCCTGGACCGTCGTCAGGCACGGCACGGACCGGGCCACGGCCGCGGTACGGATCTCGTAGCCGTCGAGCCGGCCGCCCGTTCCGTACGGCGTGTTGACGATGAGGTCGACCTCGCCGTCGTGGATCAGCTGGACGATGGTCTTCTCGCCCTGCGGGCCCACGCCCTCGGACTGCTTGCGCACGACGCGGGCGTTTATGCCGTTGCGCTTGAGGACCTCGGCGGTGCCGGAGGTGGCGAGCAGCTCGAAGCCGTGCGCGACGAGTTCGCGCGCCGGGAAGATCATCGAGCGCTTGTCCCGGTTGGCGACCGAGATGAAGGCGCGGCCCTTGGTGGGCAGTGGGCCGTACGCGCCGGCCTGCGACTTGGCGTACGCCGTGCCGAAGACCGAGTCGATGCCCATGACCTCACCGGTGGAGCGCATCTCCGGGCCGAGGACGGTGTCGACACCGCGGCCGTGGATGTCGCGGAAGCGCGACCACGGCATCACGGCCTCCTTGACGGAGATCGGCGCGTCCAGCGGCAGGGTGCCGCCGTCGCCGTGGGCCGGGAGCAGGCCCTCCGCGCGCAGCTCGGCGACGGTCGCGCCCAGCGAGATGCGGGCGGCGGCCTTGGCGAGCGGGACCGCGGTCGCCTTCGAGGTGAAGGGGACGGTGCGGGAGGCGCGCGGGTTGGCCTCCAGGACGTAGAGGATGTCGCCGGAGAGCGCGAACTGGATGTTGATCAGTCCGCGGACGCCGACGCCCTTGGCGATGCCCTCGGTGGAGGCCCGCAGCCGCTTGATGTCGTAGCCGCCGAGGGTGATCGGGGGCAGCGCGCAGGCGGAGTCGCCGGAGTGGATGCCGGCCTCCTCGATGTGCTCCATGACGCCGCCGAGGTAGAGCTCGGTGCCGTCGTAGAGCGCGTCGACGTCGATCTCGATGGCGTCGTCGAGGAAGCGGTCGACCAGGACCGGCCGGGTGGGGCTGATCTCGGTGGACTCGGCGATGTACGAGGAGAGCCGCATCTCGTCGTACACGATCTCCATGCCGCGGCCGCCGAGCACGTAGCTGGGGCGGACGAGGACGGGGTAGCCGATCTCGTCGGCGATGGCCTTGGCCTCGTCGAAGGTGGTGGCCGTGCCGTGCTTCGGGGCGGGGAGCCCGGCCTCGGCCAGCACGCGGCCGAAGGCGCCGCGGTCCTCGGCGGCGTGGATGGCCTCCGGGGACGTGCCGACGACCGGCACGCCGTTGTCCTTGAGCGCCTGCGACAGACCCAGCGGGGTCTGGCCGCCGAGCTGCACGATGACACCGGCGACCGGTCCGGCGAGGGTCTCCGCGTGCACGATCTCCAGCACGTCCTCAAGCGTCAGCGGCTCGAAGTACAGGCGGTCGGAGGTGTCGTAGTCGGTGGAGACCGTCTCCGGGTTGCAGTTGACCATCACGGTCTCGTAGCCCGCGTCGCTCAGCGCGAAGGAGGCGTGGACGCAGGAGTAGTCGAACTCGATGCCCTGGCCGATGCGGTTGGGGCCGGAGCCGAGGATGATCACCGCGGGCCTGGTGCGGGACGCGACCTCGTTCTCCTCGTCGTAGGAGGAGTAGAAGTACGGCGTCTTCGCGGCGAACTCGGCGGCGCAGGTGTCGACCGTCTTGTAGACCGGGCGGATGCCCAGCGCGTGCCGCACCTCGCGCACCACGTCCTCGCGCAGGCTGCGGATCTCGGCGATCTGCGCGTCGGAGAAGCCGTGCCGCTTGGCCTCGGCGAGCAGCTCGGGGCCCAGCTCGTCGGCGGCGGCGAGCTCGTCGGCGATCTCCTTGATCAGGAAGAGCTGGTCGACGAACCAGGGGTCGATCCTCGTGGCGTCGAAGACCTCTTCCTGGGTGGCGCCGGCCCTGATCGCCTGCATGACGGTGTTGATCCGGCCGTCGGTCGGGCGGACCGCCTCGGCCAGCAGCTCGGCCTTGTCGCCGGGCTCGCCGACGAAGGAGAACTGCGAGCCCTTCTTCTCCAGCGAGCGGAGCGCCTTCTGGAGCGCCTCGGTGAAGTTCCGGCCGATGGCCATGGCCTCGCCCACCGACTTCATGGTGGTGGTGAGGGAGGAGTCGGCGGAGGGGAACTTCTCGAAGGCGAAGCGGGGGGCCTTGACGACGACGTAGTCGAGGGTCGGCTCGAAGGAGGCCGGGGTCTTCTCGGTGATGTCGTTGGGGATCTCGTCGAGCGTGTAGCCGACTGCCAGCTTGGCGGCGATCTTGGCGATGGGGAAGCCGGTGGCCTTCGAGGCGAGCGCCGAGGAGCGGGAGACGCGCGGGTTCATCTCGATCACGATGACCCGGCCGTCGGTCGGGTCGATGGCGAACTGGATGTTGCAGCCGCCGGTGTCGACGCCGACCTCGCGGATGATCGCGATGCCGACGTCGCGCAGCCGCTGGTACTCGCGGTCGGTGAGCGTCATCGCCGGGGCGACGGTGATCGAGTCACCGGTGTGGACGCCCATCGGGTCGAAGTTCTCGATGGAGCAGACGACCACGACGTTGTCGTTCTTGTCGCGCATCAGCTCCAGCTCGTACTCCTTCCAGCCGAGGATGGACTCCTCCAGGAGCACCTCGGTGGTCGGCGAGAGCGTGAGGCCCTGTCCGGCGATGCGGCGCAGCTCGTCCTCGTCGTGGGCGAAGCCGGAGCCGGCGCCGCCCATGGTGAAGGAGGGGCGGACGACGACGGGGTAGCCGCCGAGCGTCTCGACGCCCGCGAGGACGTCGTCCATGGAGTGGCAGATGACCGAGCGGGCGGACTCGCCGTAGCCGATCTTCGCCTTGACGGCCTCGACGACGCCCTTGAAGAGGTCGCGGTCCTCGCCCTTGTTGATGGCCTCGACGTTGGCGCCGATGAGCTCGACGCCGTACTTCTCCAGGACACCGTTCTCGTGCATGGAGATCGCGGTGTTGAGCGCGGTCTGGCCGCCCAGGGTGGGAAGCAGCGCGTCGGGGCGCTCCTTGGCGATGATCTTCTCGACGAACTCGGGGGTGATCGGCTCGACGTACGTGGCGTCGGCGATCTCCGGGTCGGTCATGATCGTCGCCGGGTTGGAGTTCACCAGGATGACGCGCAGGCCCTCGGCCTTGAGTACGCGGCATGCCTGGGTGCCGGAGTAGTCGAACTCGGCGGCCTGGCCGATGACGATCGGGCCGGAGCCGATGACCAGGACGGACTGGATATCGGAGCGCTTAGGCACGCTGGCCCTCCATCAGGGAGACGAAACGGTCGAAGAGGTACGCGGCGTCGTGCGGGCCGGCGGCTGCTTCGGGGTGGTACTGGACGCTGAAGGCGGGCTGGTCGAGGAGCTGGAGTCCCTCGACGACCTGGTCGTTCAGGCAGACGTGGGAGACCTCGGCGCGGCCGAACTCCGTGTCGGACACCTTGTCGAGCGGGGCGTCGACGGCGAAGCCGTGGTTGTGCGCGGTGACCTCGACCTTGCCGGTCGTGCGGTCCTGCACGGGCTGGTTGATGCCGCGGTGGCCGTACTTCAGCTTGTAGGTGCCGAAGCCGAGCGCGCGGCCCAGGATCTGGTTGCCGAAGCAGATGCCGAAGAGCGGGGTCTTCCGCTCCAGGACGCCCTGCATGACGGAGACCGGGTGGTCGGCGGTGGCCGGGTCGCCGGGGCCGTTGGAGAAGAACACGCCGTCGGGCTCGACGGCGTACACCTCCTCCAGGGTGGCGGTCGCGGGCAGTACGTGCACCTCGATGCCGCGCTCGGCCATCCGGTGCGGGGTCATGCCCTTGATGCCGAGGTCGATCGCGGCGACGGTGAACTTCTTGGTGCCGATCGCGGGGACGACGTACGTTTCCTTGGTCGCGACCTCGGCACAGAGGTCGGCGCCGACCATCTCGGGGGCCCGCAGGACCCGGGCCAGCAGCGTGGCCTCGTCGGCGAGCGCGTCACCGGAGAAGATGCCGACGCGCATGGCGCCCCGCTCGCGCAGGTGGCGGGTGAGCGCGCGGGTGTCGACACCGCTGATGCCGACGACGCCCTGGCGCTCCAGCTCCTCGTCGAGCGAGCGCTGCGAGCGCCAGTTGGAGGGCACCCGGGCGGGGTCGCGGACGACGTAGCCGGAGACCCAGATCCGTCCGGACTCGGGGTCCTCGTCGTTCACCCCGGTGTTCCCGACGTGCGGGGCGGTCATCACGACGACCTGGCGGTGGTACGAGGGGTCGGTCAGCGTCTCCTGGTAGCCGGTCATGCCGGTGGAGAAAACCGCCTCGCCGAAGGTCTCCCCCACGGCCCCGTAGGCGCGGCCGCGGAAGGCGCGGCCGTCCTCCAGGACGAGTACGGCGGGAGCTTTGGCGGCTCCCCGGGTGGAGATCGTCATCGTGCGGTGCCTTCCGTAGTGCTGGTGAGTTGGTTGATGGCCTCGACCCACGCCGGGTGCTCGGCGGAGTGGTCGGAGCGGAATCCGGAGTCGATCAGCTTGTCGCCGTGCGCCCAGGTGATGATCAGCAGGCCGCCCTCGGGGAGGACCTTGCCGGCGATGCCCTTGTCGAGCCGGGCCTCGCGCAGGGCGGCGGCCGGCACGAAGAAGTCGGCGGCGCCGGGCCGTACGACGTCGAGGCCCTGTTCGGTCAGGGTGAGCTCGACGCGGCTGCGGGTGCCGAGACCGTGGGCGACGATCCGGTCCAGCCACTGTCCGGCGGTGGTCGAGGCGTGGTAGCGGCCGCTCAGCGTGAGCAGCTTCTCGCCGTCCGCGTACCCCTGCGGGGTGGCGGCGAGCTCGGGCAGGTCGGACTGGAGGCTGCCCCGCCACTTCCATCCCTGGCGCATCAGCCAGTAGACGAAGGCGATCAGGACGATCAGTCCGACGACCCAGCTGATCCGGGCGGACCAGTCGGTCACCTCGGCCGACTTCCGGTCGGCGGCGAGCTGGTACAGAGGGATGAGTGATGTCACGCGAGCTTCCCGTCGACGACCGTGGCACGGCCCCGCAGGAAGGTGTGGGTGACTCGGCCCGGCAGCTCGCGCCCCTCGTACGGAGTGTTGCGGCTGCGGGAGGCGAAGCCCGCGGGGTCCACGACACCACGGTAAGCCGGATCGACCAGGGTGAGGTTGGCGGGTTCACCGGCCGAGACGGGCCGGCCGTGTCCGTCGAGCCGTCCGATGGCCGCCGGGCGGAACGACATCCGGTCGGCGACACCCGCCCAGTCGATCAGGCCGGTCTCGACCATCGTCTGCTGGACGACGGAGAGCGCGGTCTCCAGGCCCACCATGCCCATGGCGGCGGCGGCCCACTCGCAGTCCTTGTCCTCGTGCGGGTGCGGGGCGTGGTCGGTGGCGACGCAGTCGATGGTGCCGTCGGCGAGCGCCTCGCGCAGGGCCATGACGTCGGCCTCGGTGCGCAGCGGCGGGTTCACCTTGTAGACCGGGTTGTAGGACCGTACGAGCTCGTCGGTGAGGAGCAGGTGGTGCGGGGTGACCTCGGCGGTGACGTTCCAGCCCTTGGACTTGGCCCAGCGGACGATCTCGACGGAGCCGGCCGTCGACAGGTGGCAGATGTGCACCCGGGAGCCGACGTGGGCGGCGAGCAGCACGTCGCGGGCGATGATCGACTCCTCGGCGACGGCGGGCCAGCCGCCGAGACCGAGTTCGGCGGAGACGACGCCCTCGTTCATCTGGGCGCCCTCGGTGAGTCGGGGCTCCTGGGCGTGCTGGGCGACGACGCCGTCGAAGGCCTTCACGTACTCCAGCGCGCGGCGCATGATCACCGCGTCGTCGACGCACTTGCCGTCGTCGGAGAAGACCTTCACCCCGGCGGCCGAATCGTGCATGGCGCCGAGTTCGGCGAGCTTCTTGCCCTCCAGGCCGACGGTGACGGCGCCGATCGGCTGCACGTCGCAGTAGCCGGACTCCTTGCCGAGCCGCCAGACCTGCTCGACGACGCCGGCGGTGTCGGCGACCGGGAAGGTGTTGGCCATGGCGTGGACGGCGGTGAAGCCGCCGACGGCCGCGGCCTTGGTTCCGGTGAGGACGGTCTCGGAGTCCTCGCGGCCGGGCTCGCGCAGGTGGGTGTGGAGGTCGACCAGGCCGGGCAGCAGGATCTGGCCCCCGGCCTCGACGACGGTCGCGTCGGCGGCCTCGATACCGGTGCCGACCTCGGCGATGGTCTCGCCGTCGATCAGGACGTCCTGGGGTTCGCCGCCGAGGACCTTCGCGCCGCGGATAAGGATCTTGCTCATGGTTACTTGTTCTCCTCGGTACGGGACGGGGCGGCGGGGGCGGCGGATTCGTACCCGCCCAGCAGCAGGTACAGGACGGCCATGCGGATCGAGACGCCGTTGGCGACCTGTTCGACGACCGTGCACCGGTCGGAGTCGGCGACCTCGGCGGTGATCTCCATGCCGCGCACCATCGGGCCGGGGTGCATGACGACGGCGTGCCCGGGCATCCGCGCCATGCGGTCGGCGTCCAGGCCGTAGCGGCGGGAGTACTCGCGCTCGGTCGGGAAGTACGCGGCGTTCATCCGTTCGCGCTGCACACGCAGCATCATCACCGCGTCGGACTTCGGCAGCACCTCGTCGAGGCTGTAGCTGACGTCGCACGGCCACCGCTCGACGCCGACGGGGACGAGGGTCGGCGGGGCCACCAGGGTGACGTGGGCGCCGAGGGTGGTCAGCAGGTGGACGTTGGAGCGGGCCACCCGGCTGTGCAGGATGTCGCCGACGATGGTGATCCGGCGGCCTTCGAGGTCCCGGCCCAGGCCGCTGTCGGTCCCGACCAGGCGGCGGCGCATCGTGAAGGCGTCCAGCAGGGCCTGGGTGGGGTGCTCGTGGGTGCCGTCACCGGCGTTGACGACGGCGCCGTCGATCCAGCCGGAGGTGGCGAGGCGGTACGGGGCGCCGGAGGCGCCGTGCCGGATGACGACGGCGTCGGCACCCATCGCCTCCAGGGTCAGCGCGGTGTCCTTGAGCGACTCGCCCTTGGAGACGGACGAGCCCTTCGCGGAGAAGTTGATGACGTCGGCGGAGAGGCGCTTGGCGGCGGCCTCGAAGGAGATGCGGGTACGCGTCGAGTCCTCGAAGAAGAGGTTGACGACGGTACGGCCGCGCAGGGTCGGGAGCTTCTTGATCGGCCGGTCCGCGACCCTGGCCATCTCCTCGGCGGTGTCGAGGATCAGGACGGCGTCGTCGCGGGTGAGATCGGCGGCCGAGATGAGGTGACGCTTCATCTGGGTGTTCTCCGGGGGCTGGAGGGTTCAGGCATGCGGGCGTGCGGAAGCAGCCGTAGTGGCTCGTGGCGGGCCGTACGGGGGTGCTGGGGCTACTGCGCGCCCGTCGGGGCGGTCCGCTCCACACCGAGCAGCACGGCGTCCCGGCCGTCCTCCTCGGCGAGCTGGACCTTGACCGTCTCCCGCAGCGACGTGGGGAGGTTCTTGCCGACGTAGTCGGCGCGGATCGGGAGTTCGCGGTGACCGCGGTCGACGAGGACCGCGAGCTGCACCGCACGGGGCCGGCCGATGTCGCCCAGGGCGTCGAGGGCGGCGCGGATCGTGCGTCCCGAGAACAGGACGTCGTCGACGAGCACGACCAGCCGGTCCTCGATGCCCTCGCCGGGGATCTCGGTGCGGGCCAGGGCGCGCGCCGGGCGCAGCCGCAGGTCGTCGCGGTACATGGTGATGTCGAGGGAGCCGACCGGCATTTTTCCGCCGGTGATCTCTTCGAGCTTCTCGGCGAGCCGACGGGCGAGGAACACGCCCCGCGTCGGGATGCCGAGGAGGACCACGTCGTCGGCGCCCTTGGCGCGTTCGACGATCTCGTGGGCGATTCGGGTCAGTACCCGGGCGATGTCGGGAGCCTCCAGAACGGGGCGTGCCGCATTGCCGGTGGCGTCGTGCTGTGCGTCCATAAGAAACGGACCTCCTTCTCCGTCTCACGGGACGGACCTTAAAGGACGTCGAAATTGCGTCATCCACGTTACCAGGGCTTGCACCGGCCTCTGCTCCCGCCCCCGGGAGGTGCCGGTCCGGACCATTCGGCTTGACGCATCCAAGTAACGCTGCGTAACCTCACAGTGAGTTACCAGCAACGCGGCGGAGCCGCGAAATGTCCCAGCGTCCGGGGAGCCTTATGTCCAGCGAATACGCAAAACAGCTCGGGGCCAAACTCCGTGCCATCCGCACCCAGCAGGGCCTCTCCCTCCATGGCGTGGAGGAGAAGTCCCAGGGCCGCTGGAAGGCCGTCGTGGTCGGTTCGTACGAGCGCGGCGACCGTGCCGTGACCGTACAGCGCCTCGCTGAGCTCGCGGACTTCTACGGGGTCCCGGTCCAGGAGCTCCTGCCCGGCACGACGCCCGGCGGTGCCGCCGAGCCGCCGCCGAAGCTCGTCCTGGACCTGGAGCGTCTCGCCCACGTCCCGCCGGAGAAGGCCGGTCCGCTGCAGCGCTACGCGGCGACGATCCAGAGCCAGCGCGGTGACTACAACGGCAAGGTGCTCTCGATCCGCCAGGACGACCTGCGCACACTGGCCGTGATCTACGACCAGTCGCCGTCCGTGCTCACGGAGCAGCTGATCAGCTGGGGTGTGCTGGACGCGGACGCGCGTCGCGCCGTGGCCCACGAAGAGGGCTGACGCCCCGCTGAAGAAACGTGCCGCCGTGCCGGTGCGGTTCACCCCATCGGGTGCCCGCGCCGACACGGCTTTTTCGTGCGCGGCGGCCGCGCGGTGCTTCGCACGTGACCGGCCGCCGCACGCCGAAGGGCCCACGGTCGAGCGACCGTGGGCCCTTCTCCGGCTGAACGCCGCCCGGAGGCTACTGCTCCCGGCGGAGGTTCGGCTTGAGGTCCTTGAAGCGGGCCAGCAGCCCGTTCACGAAGGACGGGGAGTCATCGGTGGAGAACTCCTTGGCGAGCTGGACCGCCTCGTCGATCACCACCGCGTCCGGGGTGCCGTCCTCCCAGATCAGCTCGTAGGCGCCGAGCCGCAGGATGTTCCGGTCGACGACCGGCATGCGGTCGATCTCCCAGTCCACGGCATAGGTCACGATGAGGTCGTCGATCCGGTCCGCGTACTGCGCGTACCCCTCGACGAGCTCCATCGTGTACTCGGTCACCGGCGGCTGACGGGTGTCGGCCCGCGAGTGCCGCACCCAGTCCGCGAGGACCGTCTGCACGGACTCGCCGCGCTGGTCGGCCTCGAAGAGGATCTGGAAGGCGCGCTTGCGGGCCTTGTTCCGGGCAGCCACGGTTAGCTGTTCACCCGGCCGAGGTAGTCGCTGGTGCGGGTGTCGACCTTGACCTTCTCACCGGTGGTGATGAAGAGCGGGACCTGGATCTGGTAGCCGGTCTCCAGGGTGGCGGGCTTGGTGCCACC
Source organism: Streptomyces sp. CLV115 (assembly GCF_038448545.1). NCBI lineage: Bacteria > Bacillati > Actinomycetota > Actinomycetes > Kitasatosporales > Streptomycetaceae > Streptomyces > Streptomyces sp. CLV115. The sequence goes on along the minus strand of NZ_JBCEWQ010000005.1, from coordinate 118,337 downwards.
GGTGGAGCGGTCGCCCTGGACGCCCGGCTCGGTCTCCTGGATGACGAGCTCGACGGCGGCCGGGAGCTCGACGTAGAGCACCTCGCCCTCGTGCTGCGCCACGGAGGCGGTGAAGCCCTCGATCAGGAAGTTGGCGGCGTCGCCGACTGCCTTGCGGTCGACCATGAGCTGGTCGTAGGTGTCCATGTCCATGAAGACGAAGTACTCGCCGTCCATGTACGAGAACTGCATGTCGCGACGGTCGATGGTGGCCGTTTCGACCTTCACGCCGGCGTTGAACGTCTTGTCGACGACCTTGCCGGAGAGCACGTTCTTGAGCTTGGTGCGCACGAAGGCCGGGCCCTTGCCGGGCTTGACGTGCTGGAACTCGACGACGGACCAGAGCTGGCCTCCGTCGAGCTTGAGCACCAGGCCGTTCTTGAGGTCGTTCGTGGAAGCCACGGTTGCGGAATCTCCTGGACTGAAGCTGGTGGAACGACCGAGGATGCGCGCTAGAGCGCGAGCAGCTCCTTGGTCGTAATGGTGAGTAGCTCGGGTCCGCCGTCCGCCTCGGGGCGCACGACGAGCGTGTCATCGATCCGGACCCCGCCCCGGCCCGGGAGGTGGACCCCCGGTTCGACGGTGACCGGCACACAAGCGTCCAGTTTACCCATGGCCGCAGGTGCCAGCTGCGGGTCCTCGTCGATTTCGAGTCCCACCCCGTGCCCGGTCCAGGGCGCCAGACCCCCGCCGTGCCCCGCGGAGTCCAGGAGGTGCCGGGCCGCACGGTCCACGTCGCGGTAGGCCGCGCCCGGCACCAGGGCCTCGCGTCCGGCCCGCTGAGCGGCGAAAACCAGGTCGTAGAGCTCGATCTGCCAGTCGGCCGGCGTCGTCCCGATGACGAACGTACGCCCGATCTCGCAACGGTAGCCGCGGTAGTTCGCACCGAGGCAGACGGAGAGGAAATCTCCTTCCTCCACCCGCCGGTCCGAGGGGCGGTGGCGGCCCTGGCCCGAGTTCGGTCCGGTGGCCACGGAGGTGGCGAAGGCGGGGCCGTCGGCGCCGTGGTCCACCAGGCGGCGCTCCAGTTCCAGGGCGAGGTGCCGTTCGGTGCGGCCCACCAGGATGGACTCCAGGAGTTCGCCCAGGGCCTGGTCGGTGATCTCGGCGGCGATCCGCAGGCAGGCGATCTCCTCCTCGTCCTTGACCACCCGCAGCTGCTCGACGGTGGCGCCGAGATCGGCCAGCCTCAGCCGCGGGGCCACCGAGCCCATGGCCCGGTGGCGGGCGACCGTCAGATGGTGTTCCTCGACCGCCAGCGACTCCGCGCCCGAGGAGCCGGCCAGCTCGGCGGCGGCGACCGCCGGATCGCCGTCGGAGGCCGGCAGCGGCGAGACCCTCAGCTGCTCGTCGGTGCGCCCGTCGGCAGAATCACCGATCGGGTCCCGGGGAGAGAGCAGGACGTCCCCGCCGGGTCCGAGCAGCAGCACGGCACCTGGGGGCGCTCCGCCCGCGAGATAGCGGACGTTGGCGGGGCGGGAGACCAGAGCGGCCGCGGATCCGACGGCGGCGCACCGGTCGCGAAGCAGCCCGCGGCGGACGGCGTACACCTCTGACATGCCACGAGCCTACGAGTGGTGGCGCGGGCCTGCGCGGTCAGCGCACCCGACCGGGGGGCGGCCGGGCACCGGGGGTACCGCCCGGTGACGGTTCACCAGGTCGGCGGACTGGCTATGGAGCGGGCGAGAATGTCGTCCAGGACGCGGGCGGTGGTCTCCACGTCGTACGCCGAGTTGTCGATGATCGGCAGCCCGGAGCCGTACCAGCCGGCCATCCGGCCGTGGATCCTGGCGACCTCCTCGTCCGAGAGGCGGCGGTTCCCGCTGCGGGCGGCGTTGCGCTCCAGCACGATCTCCAGGCCGGGCAGCAGCACGACGGGCAGGAGCCCGGGGCCGACGTGGCGCTTCCAGCCGCCGAGTCCGACCACCGGCCGGTCGGGGAAGACCGCGTCGTCGAGGATGCAGGAGATTCCGTTGGCGAGGAAATTGCGGGCGGCGAAGCCGCAGGTGCGGCGGGCCAGGCGGTACTGGGCCTCGGAGTGGTCGTTCCACCCGGCCTGCGGGTCGGCGAATCCGGAGCAGACCCACTCACGGACGTCGTCGAGGCTGACGTGGGCGGTGGGCACCCGGCGACGGCTGGCCCAGAGCTTGGCCACGGTGGTCTTGCCGGCGCCCGCGGGGCCGATCAGGAGGACCGCGAGGGTCGCGCTGCCGGTGCCGGGTTCGGCGGGCGGCGCGGGCAACGGGACCGGTCCGCCGGGCGGCAGCTGGACGTGTCCCGTGGTCTCCCTGAGGGGCGGGCCCGGGGCATGGTGCGGGGCCGGCCCGCTCCAGCCGCCGGGCGCGGGCGGGGTGATGGGCGGCGGCCCCGGCGGACCGGGGTGGCCGGGGTGCCGGGCCTGGTGCGACCAGCCGACAGGTCCGCGTCCGGGTCCTTGGGGCGGCGGCAGCGGGGCCCCCACTGCGTGCTGCATCCGGTGCCACTCCGTCTCGTACAGGCAACTGGCGCTGATGGAACGGCAACCGTACCGTTCCCGGCCGCCGCTGGGACAACGGCCGGGAACGCGCGACGGTGCCCGGATGGCCGGGAAATCGGTTTGTCAGCCGGTCAGCTCGTCCGCGAGGGCGCGCAGGGCGAGGCGGTAGGAGCCGACACCGAATCCGGCCACCGTCCCCGTGGCCACCGGTGCGACCACGGAATTGTGGCGGAATTCCTCCCGTGCGTACGGGTTCGAGATGTGCACCTCGATCAGCGGGGCGGTGCGCTGGGCCGCCGCGTCCCGCATCCCGTACGAGTAGTGGGTGAAGGCGCCCGGGTTGAGAACGACCGGAATTGATCCGTCCGCGGCCTCGTGGAGCCAGCGGATCAGTTCCCCCTCGTCATTGGTCTCGCGGACGTCGACGTCGAAGCCGAGTTCCTTGCCGAGGGTGCGGCAGGTCTCGACGAGTCCGGCGTACGAGGTGGCTCCGTAGACGTCGGGCTCGCGGGAGCCGAGCCGGCCGAGGTTCGGGCCGTTGAGGACGAACACCCGGCGGGTCACGCCGACACCTCCCCGTAGGCGGCCAGCAGCACGGCCGGATCGGGCCCCTCCAGGACGGTGGGCTTGCCGAGGCCGTCCAGGACGATGAAGCGCAGCAGGTCGCCGCGGGACTTCTTGTCGACCTTCATGTTCTCCAGCAGCTTGGGCCACTGGTCGCCGCGGTAGGTGAGCGGCAGCCCGACGGACTCCAGGACGGCGCGGTGCCGGTCGGCGGTGGCGTCGTCGAGCCGGCCCGCCAGCCGGCCCAGCTCGGCGGCGAAGACCATGCCGATCGAGACCGCCGCGCCGTGCCGCCACTTGTAGCGTTCGTTCTTCTCGATCGCGTGGGCCAGGGTGTGTCCGTAGTTGAGGATCTCGCGCAGCCCGGATTCCTTCAGGTCGCTGGAGACGACCTCGGCCTTGACCCTGATGGCGCGTTCGATCAGCTCGGCGGTGTGCGGCCCGGTGGGCGTGCGGGCGCCCTGGGGGTCGGCCTCGATCAGGTCGAGGATCGCCGGGTCGGCGATGAAGCCGGCCTTGATGATCTCGGCCATGCCGCTGACGTAGTCGTTCACGGGCAGCGAGTCCAGCGCGGCGAGGTCGCAGATCACCCCGGCCGGCGGGTGGAAGGCGCCGACGAGGTTCTTGCCCTCGGCGGTGTTGATGCCGGTCTTGCCGCCGACGGCCGCGTCGACCATGGCGAGCACGGTGGTCGGCACGGCGATCCAGCGCACCCCGCGCAGCCAGGTCGCCGCGACGAAGCCCGCCACGTCGGTGGTGGCGCCGCCGCCGACGCCGACGATCACGTCGGTGCGGGTGAAGCCGGTCTGCCCGAGCGCCTTCCAGCAGTACGCCGCGACCTCGGCGGTCTTGGCCTCCTCGGCGTTCGGCAGCTGGATCGCGATGGCCTCGTAGCCCTGCTCGGCGAGGTCCTGGCGGACCGCCTCACCGGTCTCGGCGAGCGCCTCGGGGTGCAGCACCGCGACGCGCTTGGCACGGTCGCCGATGAGCGTGGGCAGCTCGCCCAGCAGCTGCCTGCCCACCAGCACCTCGTACGGGTCGGTGCCCGCGCTGCCTGCGATCCGGATACGGGTGGGGCCCTGCTCGGTCATGGCTGTGTTCTCCCGGCCGGGCGCGACGGGGTCGTCCGTGCGCTCCGGCAGTTCCAGTGCGTCGAGGACCGCCTGGGCGACCTCTTCGGGGGTGCGCTCGTCGGTGGCGACGGTCACCCGGGCCACCTCGGTGTACAGGTGGCGGCGGGCGTCCATCAGCTCCCGCCACTGCCGCCGCGGGTTGACCGCGAGCAGCGGGCGGGCGGTGTTCAGGCCGACCCGCCTGACGGCCTCCTCCACCTCCATCGAGAGGTAGACGACGGGGCGCCCGGCGAGCAGCTCGCGGGTCGTCGCGTCGAGCACGGCGCCGCCGCCGAGGGAGAGGACGCCGGTGTGCTCGGCGACGGCGGTGTGCACCGCGCGCCGCTCCAGCTCGCGGAAGTGCTCCTCGCCCTCGTCGTAGAAGATCTCCGGGATCGGCTTGCCTGCCGTGGCCACGACGTCCGCGTCGGTGTCCCGGTAGCCGGTGCCCAGCCGGCCGGCGAGCAGCTCACCGACCGTGGACTTGCCGACGCCCATCGGGCCGACGAGGACGATCAGCGGGCCGCTCATCGGATCTGGAGGTGGTCGAGGTACGACTGCACGTTGCGGTGGGTCTCGGCGACGCTGTCGCCGCCGAACTTCTCCGCGACGGCGTCGGCCAGGACCAGCGCGACCATCGCCTCGGCGACGATGCCCGCGGCCGGAACGGCGCAGACATCGGAGCGCTGGTGGTGGGCCTTGGCGGGTTCGCCGGTGACGACGTCGACGGTGGCGAGTGCGCGCGGCACGGTCGCGATGGGCTTCATCGCGGCCCGGACCCGGAGCAGTTCGCCGGTGGTCAGACCGCCCTCGGTGCCGCCGGAGCGGCCGGAGGCGCGCTTGATGCCGTCCTCGGTCACCAGGATCTCGTCGTGCGCCTTCGAGCCGGGAACCCGTGCCAGATCGAAGCCGTCGCCGACCTCGACCCCCTTGATGGCCTGGATGCCCATCAGGGCCGCGGCGAGCCGGGCGTCGAGCCGGCGGTCCCAGTGGACGTGCGAGCCGAGGCCGACGGGCACCCCGTACGCCAGCACCTCGACGACGCCGCCGAGGGTGTCGCCGTCCTTGTGGGCCTGGTCGATCTCGGCGACCATTTCCTTGCTCGCGTCGGCGTCCAGGCAGCGCACCGGGTCGGCGTCGAGCTTCTCGACGTCGGCGGGCGTCGGGTGGACACCGTAGGGTGCCTTGGCCGCGGCCAGCTCGACGACATGGCTGACGATCTCGATGCCGGCGGTCTCCTTGAGGTAGGACCGGGCGACGGCGCCGAGTGCGACGCGGGCCGCCGTCTCCCGGGCGCTGGCGCGCTCCAGGATCGGCCGGGCCTCGTCGAAGCCGTACTTCTGCATGCCCGCGAGGTCGGCGTGGCCGGGCCTCGGGCGGGTCAGCGGGGCGTTACGGGCCAGCTCGGACAGGACCGCGGGGTCGACCGGGTCGGCCGACATGACCTGCTCCCACTTGGGCCACTCGGTGTTGCCCACCATCACGGCGACCGGGGAGCCCATGGTGAGGCCGTGGCGGACCCCGCCGAGGAAGGTGACCTCGTCCTTCTCGAACTTCATCCGCGCGCCGCGGCCATAACCGAGCCGCCGCCGGGCGAGTGCGTCCGCCACCATCTCCGTGGTGATCGGGACGCCGGCGGGAAGACCCTCCAGCGTCGCCACGAGTGCGGGGCCGTGCGACTCCCCCGCGGTCAGCCAGCGCAACCTGCTCAACGGTGCTCCTCATGCTCGCGCCTGGAACTGCGACGGCGCGACCGGGTGCGCGGCCCTGGCCCGCCGCCCCCGATCCTCCCACGGCCGGGGACCGCGGCCCGCCGCCGGTCCATCAGACGGACGGACCGGCGGGCCGGAAGCACGGTCAGCGGGCGGCCAGCGCCTGTTCGCCGGCCCGGCGCATGGCGGCCAGCGGCGCCGGTGAGCGCCCCGTCATCTGCTCGACCTGGAGGACGGCCTGGTGCACCAGGAGGTCGAGACCTCCGATGACTGGGCCGCCGCGGGCCGTCCAGGCGGACGCGAGCCCGGTGGGCCAGGGCTCGTACAGCACGTCGAAGAGCGTGCCGGGACGCTCCGGTACGGCGCCCATCAGCCCGTCGGTGGCCCCGGCCGGGGTGGTCGCCACGACCAGCGGGGCGCGCAGGGCCTGCTCGGCCTCTGCCCAGTCGGCGATCCGGACGTCCACGCCGAGGCGCTCGCCCCAGCCGCGCATCTCGTCACCGCGCTCGCGACTGCGGACATAGGCCGTGACCGGTCCCGTGCAGATCTGCGCGAGTGCGGCGAGCGCGGACGAGGCGGTGGCGCCGGCGCCGAGGACGGCGGCGGACCCGGTCTTCTCCACCCCGCGTTCGCGCAGCGCGGCGATCATCCCGGGGATGTCGGTGTTGTCGCCGGTCAGCCGGCCGTCCTCGGTGAGGACGACCGTGTTGACGGCCTCCACCGAAGACGCGGTCCGGCTGACGGAGTCCAGCAGCGGAATGATCGCCCGCTTGAGCGGCATGGTCAGCGAGAGCCCGGCCCAGGTGGAGTCGAGCCCCTGGACGAAGCCGGGCAGCGCGGCCTCGTCGACCTCGAACCGGTCGTACGTCCAGCCGTCGAGGCCGAGTTCGGCGTACGCGGCCCGGTGGAGCACCGGGGAGAGCGAGTGCGCGATGGGCGAACCGAGGACGGCTGCCCGACGGCGCCGATCAGCCGAGGCCATGCTTTTCCTTGAACTTGTCGTTGAGCTTGTCGTGGTCGGCGGCCGTCTTGGTGAACTCCGTCTTCTTGCCGTCGAGCGAGATGAAGTACATCCAGCCGTCGCTGGTGGGGCTGAGCGTGGCGCGCAGGGCTTCGTCGCCCGGGTTGCTGATCGGACCCGGCGGAAGTCCCGCGTGGTAATAGGTGTTGTAGGGATCCGGGTTGGTCAGGATCTCGTTCGAACTGATCTTGATCTTGCTCTGCTTCTTGAGGTAATTGAAGGCGGAGTCGAATTGGAGCTTGCGGTTCGTGGCGATGTTGTCGGGCTTCAAGCGGTTGTAGACGACTTCGGCCATCTTGCGGAAGTCGTCGTGCGTGAGCCCCTCCGCCTGGACCAGGCTGGCGACCGTGAGGACCTGCCAGGGGCCATCCAGCTTGTACTTCTTGGCCGTTCCTTCGAGGTCGAGCTTCTTGTACTCGTCGTTGGACCGCTCGACCATCTTCTTGAGGATCGCCTCCGGCTTGGTCTCCTTCGTCACCGGATACGCGGCCGGGTAGAGGAATCCTTCCAGCGGATCCTTGATGTCCTTGTTCTTGCTCGCCCAGTCCGGCAGACCGAGGTCGGACGCATCGGACTTGGCGATGCCCTCGGTCGTGCCCGCCTTGAGGTCCAGCTTCTTGTCGACCAGCTCGTAGATCTGGACGTTGCGGCGTCCCTCGGGAATCACCAGAAGGTTCTGGCTCTTCGGGTCGACCATCATCTTGACGGCCTCGGCCGCGGACATCTTCGAGTGGAGGAGATACACCCCGGCCTGGATCGACTTCCCCTTGGGGTTCTCGCCCTGCGCGGAGACGAACGCGTCGACGCTCTTGACGACACCCTGCTTCTTCAGGATGTTGCCGATGTCGTAGCCGAAGGCTCCCTTGGGGATCTCCACCTCGACCGATCCGGAACCGCTGCCCGCGTAGTCGGGCGCCGCGCCGAACTTGTCCTTCCAGTACGAGTAGCCGAAGTAGCCCGCCCCGCCGAGGCCGCCGACCAGGACCAGCGAGACGACCAGACAGGCACAGCCGTTGCGGCTCTTCTTCTTGCCCTTGCCCCGGCGCTCGTTGCCGCCGCGGCTGCCGCGGCGCGACTCACGCGGGTCGTCGTCGTGGTCGTCGTCCTTGCCGTCGCCGTTGTCGTCGCGGTCGCCTTCGTCGTCGGCGCCCGTGAAGAACGGGTGGGTCTCCTCCGGCTGGACCTCGGGGTCCCAGTCCGGAGTCTGCGTCGGGGCCTGCTGGGGAGCGGCCTCACGACGGCCCGGGGGCTGCGGCGGCGGATACGCCTCCGGCGTGCCGTAGTAGTCCTGCGTCTCCCCGTAGCCGCCCTGTCCGCCGTACGGGTCGGCAGCCGGCTGGGCGTCGTACGGCATCGCGGCGGGCTGCTGCCCGGTGCCCCAGCCGCCGTTGTCGTACTGCGGCTGCTGGGGCTGCTGCGGCTGCTGCGGCTGCTGCGGCTGCTGCGCATACGGATCCTGCGGGACTCCGTAGCCGGGTTGCTGCTGCTGGTAGTGCTGCTGCGCGTACGGATCCTGCGCCTGCGGCTGCTGGGCGTACGGGTCCTGCTGCTGCGCGTACGGATCGTGCGGGTAGGGCTGCTGCTGGCCGCCGTACTGGCTCTGGCCGTGGGGGGACTGCTGTCCTCCCCATCCCTGGTCCCCGTACAAGGGGTCCTCGGGATGCCACGGTTCGGAGCCGGGGCCCCGGCCATACTCAGTCATCGATCCCCTAGAGCCGCGAGACGACGTTCCGTCTCTTGCTGTGCGGTGTTTGTTCGAAGCACCGCCGCATCGCGCGGAACGTTACCGTATCGCGATCAGACAACCACTTCGACGCCTTCGCCGGGTGCTCGGCCCGACGCCCGTTCGGACTCCAGAGCGTTCTGAAGGATCACCACAGCGGCAGCTTGGTCGATGACGGATCGGCCTTTCTTGGACTTCACGCCCGAAGCGCGCAGCCCCTGACTGGCCGTCACTGTGGTCATCCTCTCGTCCACCAGGCGCACCGGAATGGGTGCGACCGAGCGGGCGACCTCCTGGGCGAAGACCCGGATCTTGGCGGCGGCGGGCCCCTCACCGCCGCCGAGGGACCGCGGCAGGCCGATGATGATCTCGATCGGCTCGTACTCCTCGACGATCTGCCCGAGCCGCCGGTGGGCCGCCGGGACATCACGTCCCGGTACGGTCTCCACCGGCGTGGCGAGGATCCCGTCGGGGTCGCACGAGGCGACCCCGATCCGGGCGTCCCCGACATCGATCGCGAGACGACGACCGCGGCGCATCTGCGTCATTCCCGTCGTCACGCCGTCTCGGTGACGAGGCGTTCGACGGCGGACACCGCGGCGCCGATGGCCTCGGGGTCCTGGCCGCCGCCCTGGGCGACGTCCGGCTTGCCGCCACCGCCGCCGCCGAGGGTCTTGGCGGCGGTACGGACCAGGTCACCGGCCTTGAGACCGCGCTCGCGGGCGGCCTCGTTGGTGGCGATGACGGTGAGCGGACGGCCGTTGGCCGTGGTGAACAGGGCCACGACGGCCGGTCGGCCGCCCTGGATGCGGCCACGGACGTCGAGGACGAGCCTGCGCAGGTCGTCGGCGGTCGTGCCGTCGGGGACCTGGCCGGTGACCAGGGCGACGCCGCGTACGTCCTTGGCGGACTCGGCCAGTCCGGCGGCGGCCTGGAGGACCTTCTCCGCGCGGAACTTCTCGATCTCCTTCTCGGCGTCCTTCAGCTTGCCGAGCATTCCGGCGATCTTCTCCGGGAGCTCCTCGGGACGGCCCTTGACCAGCTCCTGGAGCTGGGCGACGACCGTGTGCTCCTTGGCGAGGAAGTTGTACGCGTCGACGCCCACGAGGGCCTCGATGCGCCGCACACCGGAACCGATGGACGACTCGCCGAGCAGCTTCACCAGACCCAGCTGGGCGGTGTTGTGGACGTGCGTACCGCCGCAGAGCTCCTTGGAGAAGTCGCCGATGGTGACGACCCGGACCCGCTCGCCGTACTTCTCGCCGAACTCGGCGATGGCGCCCTGCTTCTTGGCCTCGTCGATCGACATGACCTCGGCCTGGACGTCGAGTTCGCGCGAGAGCACGTCGTTGATCTTCTGCTCGACGTCGGTCATGACCGAGCCGGGGACGGCGTTCGGCGAACCGAAGTCGAAGCGGAAGCGGCCGGGCTGGTTCTCCGAACCGGCCTGGGCGGCCGTCGGGCCGAGCGCGTCGCGCAGGGCCTGGTGCGTGAGGTGCGTGGCCGAGTGGGCGCGGGCGATGGCACGGCGGCGCTTGACGTCGATCGAGGCGAGGACCGGAGCGCCGACGGTGACCTCGCCGACCTGGACGACACCCTTGTGGACGTGGACGCCGGGAACCGGCTTCTGGACGTCGCGGACCTCGATGACGGCGCCGGTGTCGAGCCGGATCCGGCCCTGGTCGGCGATCTGGCCGCCGCCCTCGGCGTAGAACGGGGTGCGGTCGAGGACGACCTCGACCTCGTCGCCCTCGGACGCGGCCGGGGAGGACACACCGTCGACGAGGAGGCCGACGATGGTCGACTCGCCCTCGGTGGAGGTGTAGCCGGTGAAGTCGGTGGCGCCGGAGCTGTCGGCGACCTCGCGGTAGGCGGACAGGTCGGCGTGACCGGTCTTCTTGGCGCGGGCGTCCGCCTTGGCGCGGTCCCGCTGCTCCTTCATCAGGCGGCGGAAGCCCTCCTCGTCCACGGCGAGGCCCTGTTCGGCGGCCATCTCCAGGGTGAGGTCGATCGGGAAGCCCCAGGTGTCGTGGAGCAGGAACGCCTTGTCGCCGGCGAGGACCTTGCCGCCGGCGGACTTGGTCTCGGTGACGGCGGTGTCGAGGATGTTGGTGCCGCCCTTGAGGGCCTTGAGGAACGCGGCCTCCTCGGCGAGGGCGACGGTCTCGATGCGCTTGCGGTCGGTGATCAGCTCCGGGTACTGCTGCCCCATCGTCTCGATCACGACGTCGACCAGGTCCTTGACGACCGGCCCGGTGGCACCCAGCAGCCGCATGTTGCGGATGGCGCGGCGCATGATCCGGCGCAGCACGTAGCCGCGGCCCTCGTTGCCCGGCGTGACGCCGTCGCCGATGAGCATCACGGAGGTGCGGACGTGGTCGGCGACCACACGGAGCGAGACGTCCGAGCCGTGGTCGGCGCCGTAGCGGACGCCGGTCAGTTCGGTGGCCCGGTCCATGACGACGCGCAGGGTGTCGGTCTCGTACATGTTCTGTACGTCCTGCAGGATCATGGCGAGGCGTTCCAGGCCCAGACCCGTGTCGATGTTCTTCGACGGCAGGTCGCCGAGGATCGGGAAGTCCTCCTTGCCGTCACCGGCGCCGCGCTCGTACTGCATGAAGACGAGGTTCCAGATCTCCACGTACCGCTCGTCGTTGACGGCCGGGCCGCCCTCGACGCCGAACTCGGGACCGCGGTCGTAGTTGATCTCGGAGCAGGGGCCGCAGGGTCCGGGGACGCCCATGGACCAGAAGTTGTCCTTCTTGCCCAGCCGCTGGATGCGCTCGGCCGGCACACCGATCTTGTCGCGCCAGATGGCCTCGGCCTCGTCGTCGTCGAGGTAGACCGTGATCCACAGCCGCCCGGGGTCGAGACCGAATCCGCCGTCCGCCACGGAGCTCGTCAGAGCCTCCCAGGCGTAACCGATGGCGCCTTCCTTGAAGTAGTCGCCGAAGGAGAAGTTGCCGCACATCTGGAAGAACGTGCCGTGCCGGGTGGTCTTGCCGACCTCTTCGATGTCCGGCGTACGGACGCACTTCTGCACGCTGGTGACGCGCGGGGCGGGCGGCTTGACCTCGCCGAGGAAGTACGGCTTGAAGGGCACCATGCCCGCGGGGACCAGCAGCAGAGTCGGGTCGTCCGCGATGAGCGACGCCGAAGGGACGACGGTGTGACCGCGCTCCTCGAAGAAGCTCAGCCAGCGGCGACGAATTTCAGCCGACTCCATCAGTGGTCCTCATTCCGGTTGTACGACTTGTAGGGGAGCTTGCGGTATTCGGTGGTCCCGAGGGACCTTTCGGGGCCGACGGGCTCGGACGCCTCGACGACGTAGTGCCGCCGCACCGGGAGGTCCGGATCGACCGGCGCCTCAAGGCCCAGCGCCTCGCCCAGCTCGGCCTCGCGCCGCGCCATGGACTCACGGACGTCCAGGGCGAAGTCCTTGAGCCTGTGCCCCGTCTCGATCGCCCGGTCCGCGGCCTGCGCCGCGAGGCTCTCGGGGGTGAGCTGCTTGAGCTTCCGGTTGACCTTGGCGGTGGCCCAGACACCGGCGGCGGCGCCGGCGGTGAACCAGAACGTACGGCGGAACATGGCTGCGTCAGTCCTTCGATCCGCGGGAGTTTCTGCCGTTGCGCTTCCTGCCGCGCGCCGACGGCACGGTACGGCCGACGACCACGGCCCGGCGGGCGGGTTCCGGTGAGGGGTCGGCCCTGCGGCCGATGGCCCGCCGCACCCCGTAGCCGAACGCGGCGACCTTGACGAGCGGGCCGCCGAAGGTCGAGGCGACGGTGGTGGAGAGCGCGGAGGCGTTGGAGGTGACTTCCTGGACGTCCGTCGCGATCGCGTCGACCTTGTCGAGCTGGGTCTGCGCGGAACGCACCGTCGCGGAGGCGTCGGCGAGCAGCGGGACCGCCTGTTCGGTCACGTCCGCCACGAGCTTGGTGGTCGCCCTGAGCGTCTGGGCCAGCCTCACCAGCACGACGGCGAGGAACGAAACCAGGATCGCCCAGAAGACGGCCACCAGGATCCCGGCCACCTCTCCACCGGACACAGTGCACCGCTCTCTAGCTTGTCGCTGTCTCTGTCTGTCTCTCCGGCGACGGCCGTCGCAGCGGCCGGTCGTCGTCCCCCGAGCCTATCGCGCCGGTGGTCGCACCCCATACCGCATTACCCCCGGAAAGGGTGGGCGTTGCCATAAGGAGATTGTACGGAGAGCTTTCAAGCCAGTACTCTGCGTGTCTCATGCGACGCCCCCAGCGCTCCGTTCCGTCCCCCCACGATCCGAACGGCCCCACCGCGCCCGGAAACCTCCCGGCGGAACTGAACAGATTCGTCGGCCGGGAGAACGAACTCGTCCGTCTCGCCCAGCTCCTGGAAGAGTCCAGGCTCGTCACCGTGATCGGCGTCGGCGGCGTGGGCAAGACCCGCTGCGCCGCCAGGATCGCCGCACTACTGGAGAAACGGTACTGCGACGGTGTCCGGATGGCCGAGCTCTCCGACATCCACGACCCCGAACTGCTGGAACACGCCCTGGTCGACGCCCTGGGGCTCACCGACCACACCGGCAGACCGCCCCGCGCCACCCTCGTCGAGCATCTTGCCGACCGCCGCCTCCTCCTGGTGATCGACGGCTTCGAGCACCTGGTCGACGCCTGCGCCGACCTCGTACGCGAACTGCTGCGCCGGGCCCCGCACCTGCGGGTGCTGGCCGCCGGGCGGCTGCCGCTCGAACTGGACGGGGAGCTGACCTTCCCGCTCCCCCCGATGACGGACGAGGACGCGATGCTGCTCTTCGCCGAGCGGGCCGTCGCCGTGCGGCCGGACTTCGAGCTGACCGACGAGAACCGCTCGACCACCCGGGAGCTGTGCCGCCGCCTGGACGGAATCCCGCTCGCGCTGGAGCTGGCCGCCGGGCGGCTGCGCGCCCTGTCCACCGTCCAGGTTCTGCAACGTCTGGACGACCGCTTCCGGCTGCTGACCGGTTCGAGCCGCAGCGCGCCGGCGCGCCACCAGACGCTGCGGACGGCGATCGGCTGGAGCCATGAACTCTGCGCTCCGGAACAGCGGTTGCTCTGGGCCCGGCTGTCGGTCTTCGCCGGACAGTTCGACCTGGAGGCCGTCGAATACATCTGCAGCGGCACCGGTCTGCCGGCCGAGTCGGTGCTCGACGTGCTCTCCGGACTGCTCGCGCAGTCCGTCGTGCTGCGCGAGGACTCGGAGCGCGGCACCCGCTACCGGATGCTGGACACGGTGCGGGAGTACGGCGCCGAGTGGCTGGCGGCCACCGATGACACCGACCGGCTGCGCCGCCGCCACCGGGACTGGTTCCTGGGGCTGGCGACCTGGTGCGAGCTCGACTGGTTCGGCCCGCGCCAGGGCGAGGTGGCCACCCGGGTCGAGAGCGAGCTGCCGAATCTGCGGCGGGCGATGGAGTATTCGCTGGAGAGCCCGGGCGAGGCCCATCTCGCGCAGTATCTGGCGGGCACCCTGTGGTTCCTCTGGGTGGGCTGCGGCCGGCTGTCGGAGGGGCGGCACTGGCTGGACCACGTGCTGGAGGAGGACACCCCGTACGACTCCTCGCGGCTGAAGGCGCTGTGGGTGCTCGGCTACGTCGCCGTGCTGCAGGGCGATCCGATCGGCGCGGTCGCCGCGCTGCAGGAGTGCCGGGACGAGGCGGAGCAGGCCGGTGACCCCACCGCGCTCGCGTACGCGGTGCACCGGACGGGCTGCCTGGCGCTCGTCACCGACGACATCGCCCGGGCCCAGGAGCTGCTGGACGAGGCACTGCGCCGCTACCGGGAGCTGGGCGAGCTGAACAGCAATGTGCTGATGGCCCAGATCGAGCTCGCGATGGCGATCGGCTTCCAGGGGGATCCGGACGGGGCGGCCGCGATCTGCGAAGAGGTCCGGGAGATCTGCGAGGACCACGGGGAGCGGTGGGCCCTGTCGTACGCGCTGTACGTACTGGCCTTCGTGGCGCTGCAGCGCGGCCGGCCGGAACGGGCCCGGGAGCTGCTCGGCCAGTCGCTGGCGATCAGCCACGCCTTCCACGACCTGCTCGGCTCGGTGCTCGCCCTGGAGCTGCTGGCGCTGATCACGGCCGTCGAGGGCGATCCGGCGGAGGCGGCGGTGCTCCAGGGGGCCGCCGACCGGATCTGGCCGTCGGTGGGGCTGCCGCTGTTCGGGTCGGCGCACTACGGGCAGCCCCGGGTGCGCTGCGAGGAACTGGCCCGCCGGGAGCTGGGCGACGACCGTTACGAGGCGGGGCTGCGCACGGGCGGGCAGCTGGATCCGGACAGCGCGGTGGCCAGAGCTCTGGCGAGCGGCCCCGCGGGGCACCGGGAGGCTCCGGGGCGGCTGCCCGGGACACTGCCCGGCCCCGGGAAAACGCTCAGGCCCGCCGCCTCCCGTACTGCGGGGAGGGGCGGGCCCGAGCGCTGGTGAGAGCGACTACGCCTGGATCAGCGGGCGTAGTACTCGACGACGAGCTGCTCGTCGCAGATCACCGGGATTTCCTTGCGGTTCGGGTCCCGGTCAAGGCGGAAGGCCAGGGCCTTCAGGTTCACCTGCAGGTAGCGCGGGGTCTCACCGTCGGTGTCGTAACCACCCTCGCGGGCCACCTGGAAGGGGTGCTTGTCGCGGCTGCGCTCGCGGACCATCACGATGTCGTCGGGACGGACACGGAACGACGGCTTGTCGACCTTGCCACCGTTGACCTCGATGTGGCCGTGGACGACCATCTGGCGGGCCTGGTAGATCGTCTTGGCGATACCCGAACGCAGGACGAGGGCGTCGAGACGGCGCTCGAGCTCGACGACCAGCGCCTCGCCCGTCTTGCCCTCGGCCTTCTTGGCGCGGTCGTAGGCGCGCGCCATCTGGCGCTCGCTGATGTCGTACTGCGCACGCAGGCGCTGCTTCTCCAGCAGACGGACCTTGTAGTCCGAGTTCTGCTTGCGACCACGGCCGTGCTCGCCCGGCGGGTAGGGGCGGGCCTCGAAGTACTTGACAGCCTTCGGCGTCAGCGCAATGCCGAGCGCGCGGCTCTTCTTGACCTTGGGACGCGACTGGTTAGGCACGTTCTCCAGACCTCCGTTGTAGGTTAGGTTAGGCTCACCTTACTTAAGGAGATCGCATGTCTCGCCCGGGGAACACCAGTCACATCACGGACAGCACTGACAGCGTCGACACCCCTCGGGGTGCCGATACGACGGAGGACCGATCAGATCGTGGTCAGCCGCGTCCCGGCGGGCTTGAAAACACTCGGATGCCGTCAGCAGCCGAGCGCACACGAACTCTCGTACAGAGTACCTGCTCGTCGGCGCTGCTCATCCCCGGGGTGGACACGGCGGCCTGGGACCAGCTGATGCCACTCACCCAGAACGTCGGTCCCGACGGGGATCTGTTCCTCGAACTCCCCGCCGATTCCCCGGCCGTACGGACCGCGACGCACGCCGAGGACGACGAGCTGACGGCTGTGCTGGAGTTCACGGACGTCGCCCCGGTCTCCGTCCCGCACCGCATCCGCGGCCGCGCGTGGGTCTCCGGCCGGCTCACCACCGTACCCGGCCTCTCGGGGCCCGGCCGGATGACGCTCAGGCTGGAGACGGGCGAGGCGTACGTCGACGACCTGTGGGGCGCCGAGGAGGTCGAACCGGAGGAGTTCCGGGACGCGGCCCCCGATCCGCTGATCGAGTACGAGGCCGAGCTGCTGCAGCACCTGCACTCGGCGCACGGCGAGCAGCTGGCGACGCTGTGCGGACTGCTGGGCGAACGGACACGGGGCCGCTGCGCCGCCCATCGGCCGTCCGTCGTGCCACTCACACTGGACCGGCACGGGCTGCGGCTGCGGCTCTGCGACGACCGGGGGCAGTGCTACGACGCCCGCTTCGAATTCCCCGCTCCGGTGCGGGACGTCGATGAACTGCGCGACGCGATGTACACGCTCTTCGAGGCGGCGGCGCGCTGAGCGGGAGCGCCGCCCCGCGCCCCCTCAGCCCGCCGACGGGCCGGTGTCGTCACCGGCCGTGCGGCCGAGCCGCTCGCGGACCCGCTCCACCACATCCGCGTAGCGCGCCTCCGCGCCGTACCGCGTGGGCCGGTAGTAGTGCTTGTCGCGCACGGCGTCCGGGGCGTACTGCTGGGTGGCGATGCCGCCGGGAACATCGTGCGGATACACATATCCCTGGGCATGGCCCAGCTTGGCTGCGCCCTTGTAGTGGCCGTCGCGCAGATGGGCCGGAACAGGACCCGCGAGACCCTTGCGCACGTCCTCCTGGGCGGCGGAGATCGCCAGCGTCGCCGCGTTGGACTTGGGGGCCAGGGCCAGCGCGATCGTGGCATGGCTGAGGGTGAGCGCCGCCTCCGGGAAACCGATCATGGCGACCGCCTGGGCGGCCGCGACGGCGGTGGGCAGCGCCGTGGGGTCGGCGAGGCCGATGTCCTCGCTGGCCGAGATCATCAGCCGCCTGGCGATGAACCGGGGGTCCTCCCCCGCCTCGATCATCCGGGCCAGGTAGTGCAGGGCGGCGTCCACGTCGGAGCCGCGGATCGACTTGATGAGCGCGCTCGCCACGTCGTAGTGCTGGTCGCCGTCCCGGTCGTACTTGACGGCCGCGCGGTCGACGGTCTCCTCCAGGGTCAGGAGGCTGATCTCCTTCTCCTGCTTGGACAGCGCGGCACCGGCCGCGGCCTCCAGCGCGGTCAGCGCCCGGCGGGCGTCGCCACCCGCGATCCGCAGCAGATGCGCCTCGGCGTCCTCGGGCAGGGACACCGCGCCGCCCAGCCCGCGCTCGTCGGCCAGGGCGCGCCGCAGCAGGCCGCTCAGATCGTCGTCGGTGAGCGATTCCAGGGTGAGCAGCAGCGAACGGGACAGCAGCGGCGAGATGATCGAGAAGTACGGATTCTCGGTGGTCGCCGCGATCAGCGTCACCCAGCGGTTCTCCACCGCCGGCAGCAGGGAGTCCTGCTGCGCCTTGGAGAAGCGGTGGATCTCGTCGAGGAAGAGGACGGTCTCCTTGCCGTAGCCGCCGGTGGCACGGCGGGCGCCCTCGATGACGGCGCGCACCTCCTTGACACCCGCGGTGATCGCGGAGAGCTCGACGAAGCGCTTGTTGGTGGCCTTGCTGACCACGTACGCCAGAGTCGTCTTCCCGATGCCGGGAGGGCCCCAGAGGATCACCGAGGACGGGCCGGCCGGCCCGCCGCTCCCGTCGCCGACCAGGCGGCGCAGCGGCGAGCCCGGCTTGAGCAGATGCTGCTGGCCGACGACCTCGTCGAGGGTGCGGGGGCGCATCCGGACAGCCAGTGGGCTGCTGGACGGGTCCTTCTCCTGGCGGTCTTCGGCAGCTGCGGTAAAGAGGTCGGGCTCCACGTTCGAAAGCCTATGCCACGGGACCGACATCCCTGCCGGGCCGGTGGCCCGGGAGGGACGAAGGGCCGGTCAGCTGGTCCAGAAGTCCCACCAGCGGGTCAGGATCAGCATGCCGATGATGCCGACCCACAGGACCGGCGGCACCCAGTGGAACTCCGTCAGGCCGTTGCGCAGCCAGTTCGGCGCGGGGATGATCCGGTGCTTGATGTTGTGCGTGGTGATGTAGCAGAACATGAAGATCGTCGCGACCCAGGCCAGGCAGCACCAGAGGCAGAGCGAGTTGATGTTGTAGAGCGACTGGTACTGGAGCCAGGTGCAGAAGCCGACGCCGAACAGCGTGCCGGCGTTCATCCCGAGCCAGTACCAGCTGCGGAAGCGGGCGCCCGCGAGCAGCGCCAGCCCGATGCCGATGATCACGGGGTAGGTGGCCATGCCGAGCATCGGGTTCGGGAACCCGAAGGCCGCCGCCTGCTCGCTCTTCATGATGTTGCCGCACGCGACGACCGGGTTGAGGCTGCACCCCGGTGTGAAGTTGGGGTCCTCCAGCAACTTGAACTTGTCGATCGTGATGACCCAGGCGGCCAGGAGTCCGGCAGCACCCGTGATCACCAGCAGCAGTGCGAGCGCCCGACCGCCGCCGATGGTCCTCTTCCCGCCGTCCTCGTCCTGTTCGGAGGAGGGATGGTCAACCGCTGCTGTCGTCATATCGCCGTTCCATCAGTGAGTGGCCTGCTGGGCACGGTCATTGTGCCGTACCACGGCACAGGTCTTCTGTTCGATGGACATAAAGGTGTGCCCGAAGGTCTACGCACGACCGGCGCGGAACTCAGGGGTCCGCGAGCGGCTCCGTGCCGTGACCGAGCTCGCGGTGGAGGTACGCCGCCCGAGGAGGCGCTGCGGCGGACCGACCGCCGTCGAGGGCCCGGACCTGGAGATCCCGGCCGGGCGGGGGTGTTCGGGATCCTCGGGCCGAACGGAGCCGGGAGGAACACGGCGGTGGGGATCCTGCCGGGTCGTCGCAGCCGCGACGGAGGGACCGCCGCGGTGCTCGGCCTCGACCCGGCCCGCGCCGACCGTCGCTGAGGTTCCCAGGTCGGCATCGCCCGGCAGGATGAATCCGCGGTCGCCGGGTTGACGGTACGCGGGACGGCGGCGCGCATCGGCCGCCACTGCCCGGGGCCGCCGGCGGCCGGCGTCGAACAGGCCGGGAGTACGGGAAGGTCGCGCCGGTCCCCGGCGCCCGGTGCGTCGGCGGGCCGGTGCCGTGCCTGCCGGCCTTCCGGCGGAAGGACCGGCGCGAGGGCCGGCCGGGGTGCGCACGGCCCCGGCGCGAGAGCCGCCCGGGGGTACGCACGCCCCGGCGCGCGTGGCTTCGGGGTGGCCGGCGGATCGTGCCGCCGGCCACCCCGACCGCGTCTCAGGCCAGGCGCTCGCGGACCGCCCCGACCACGTCGGACAGCGGCACGGCCGTCTGCTCACCGGACTCCATGTCCTTGAGCTGGACCGCGCCCTCGGCCAGGTCACGCTCGCCCGCGACGATCGTGAAGCGGGCCCCCGACCGGTTCGCGCTCTTCATCGCGCCCTTGAGGCCCCGGTTCCCGTACGCGAAGTCCGCCGCCACACCCTCGCGGCGCAGCTGCGTGACGACCCCGAAGAGCACCCGGCGGGCCTCCTCGCCGAGCGGCACCGCGAAGACGCTGGTGGTGGCGGGCAGTTCGAGCTCGACGCCCTCCGCCTCCAGCGCGAGCACCGTGCGGTCCACGCCGAGCGCCCAGCCGACCGACGGGAGCGCCGGTCCGCCGATCATCTCGGACAGGCCGTCGTAGCGGCCGCCGCCGCCCACCGCGGACTGCGAACCGAGTCCGTCGTGGACGAACTCGAAGGTGGTGCGGGTGTAGTAGTCGAGGCCGCGGACGAGCTTCTCGTCGTCCTCGTACACCACGCCCGCCGCCGAGAGCAGGTCGCGCACCTCCTCGTGGTACGCCTTGCAGGCGTCGCAGAGATAGTCGCGCAGCACCGGGGCGCCGGTCAGCTGCTTCTGCACCTCGGGCCGCTTGTCGTCGAGGACCCTCAGCGGGTTGATCTCGATGCGGCGGCGGGTCTCCTCGTCCAGGTCGAGCTCGCGCAGGAAGCCCTGGAGCGCGTCCCGGTAGACGGGGCGGCACTCCTTGTCGCCCAGCGAGTTGAGCAGGATGCGGAAGTTCCGCAGGCCCAGGGCGCGGTACGCCTGGTCGGCCAGGATGATCAGCTCGGCGTCGAGCGCCGGGTCCTCGGCACCGATCGCCTCGGCACCGACCTGCGAGAAGTGGCGGTAGCGGCCCTTCTGCGGGCGCTCGTAGCGGTAGTACGAGCCGGAGTACCAGAGCTTCACCGGCAGGTTGCCGAGCTTGTGGAGGTTGGCCTCCAGCGCTGCGCGGAGCACCGAGGCGGTGCCCTCGGGGCGCAGCGCCAGCTGGGAGCCGCCCTTGGTGGTGAGGGTGTACATCTCCTTGGTCACGATGTCGGTGGACTCGCCGACACCGCGGGAGAACAGGGCGACGTCCTCGAAGCCGGGCGTCTCGATGTAGCCGTAGCCGGAGTTCTTCAGGGGGGCGGAGATCGCCTCGCGCACCGCCAGGTACTTCGCGGAGTCGGGCGGGGTCAGGTCGTACGTGCCCTTGGGGGCGTTGAAAGTGCTCACGGGATTTCTCTCGTCACATTCCTCGTCGGGGCGCGTCCATACCGTGCAGATACGGATTCGAGGCGCGCTCACGGCCGATGGTCGTCTGGGGTCCGTGGCCGGACAGCACCACGGTCGAGTCGTCGAGCGGCAGGCACACGCGGGCCAGCGACTCGAGCAGCTCGGCGTGGTCGCCGCCGGGCAGGTCGGTGCGTCCGACGGAGCCGGCGAAGAGCAGGTCGCCCGAGAAGAGGATCTGCGGAACGTCCGCGGCCTCGGGCATCCTGAACGTCACCGACCCCTTGGTATGGCCGGGCGCATGCGCGACACCGAACTCCAGACCGGCCAGCTTCAGCAGGGCACCGTCGCTCAGCTCCTTGACGTCGTCCGGCTCCCCGATCGTCAGCTCGCCCATGAGCGGCATCCCGATGGAGCGGCCGAGGGCCTTCTCCGGGTCGCTCATCATGTACCGGTCCTCCGGGTGGATCCAGGCGGGGACGTCGTGCGCGCCGCACACCGGGACGACCGAGGCGACGTGGTCGATGTGGCCGTGGGTCAGTACGACGGCGACGGGCTTCAGCCGATGCTTCTTCAGTGCTTCCTCGACTCCGGCCGCGGCCTGGTGGCCCGGGTCGATGATCACGCACTCCTCGCCTGCGGCCGGGGCGACCAGATAACAGTTGGTCCCCCAGGCCCCTGCGGGGAACCCGGCAATGAGCACGATCGTCCTTAATGGTCGTCCGACGGCGGATTGCGACTGAGAAGGTCGCGGCAGTTCAGAGCCTACCGGCGCTCCTCATTCCACAGCTAACCCATATACGGTACGGGGCAGCCAGGGCCTCATCCCACGACCTACAAGGAGATCACCCGGTGGTCAGCAGCGATCAGCGGCGGCGGCAGCTCGCCAGGGAGAAGTTCGAGCGGCAGCAGCAGCGCCGGGAGGAGGCCCGCCGCAGGACGAGGCGGCTGACGGTCGTCATCGCGTCCGCCGTGGCCGTGGTGGCGGTCATCGGGGTGGGTTCCTATCTCGCCCTCGGCGACGACGACAAGAAGGACAAGGCGGACGCGGCCGCGAGTGCGAGCCCGTCGGCCAGCGCGTCGCCGGAGCCGAAGGAGAGCAGCGCGCCCGAGCCCGCGATGAAGATCGGCAAGAAGGCCGAGTACACGTTCTCGCTCAAGACGAGCCAGGGCGACATCGCGTTCGCGATGAAGGCGGCGAAGACCCCGCACACCACGAACTCCTTCAAGTCGCTGGCCGACAAGGGCTACTTCGACGGTACGAAGTGTCACCGTCTGACCACTCAGGGCATCTTCGTCCTCCAGTGCGGCGACCCCAAGGGCGACGGCACCGGCGGTCCCGGCTACACGATCCCGGACGAGAACCTGACCGCGCTGGGCAAGGCCGGCGCGGACGGCACGGTCACCTACCCGGCGGGCACGGTGGCGATGGCGAACACCGGCCAGCCGCACAGCGGCGGCAGCCAGTTCTTCCTGGTGTACAAGGACAGCAAACTGCCGCCCACCTACACCCCGTTCGGCACGATGGACGAGGCCTCGCTGAAGGCCGTCAAGGACATCGGCGCGGCGGGCGTGGCAGGTGGCACGGCCGACGGTGCGCCGAAGAAGGCCGTGGACATCTCGAAGGCGGCCGTCGCCAAGTCGTGACCGGCTGGGGCGGCCGGACCGGTCCGGCCGGTGCCGACGGGCGCGGGACGGATTTTTTTCGGCCGCGCTGAGTGCGGACAGCCGGGCGGCCGGTCGCCTAGATTGGCGTTGTGCAGGGCGGGCGCTGCCCGCCCCAGGAAACTGTGGACGATGCCAGGGGGGCGAACCCCCTCGCGGGCATCAGGTGGAGGAGGCGCTGTGAGCAGCGACCCGTGGGGCCGTGTCGATGAGACCGGCACCGTGTACGTGCGGACAGCCGACGGCGAGCAGGTCGTCGGATCGTGGCAGGCGGGTTCCCCCGAGGAGGCTCTGGCCTACTTCGAGCGCAAGTACGAGGGCATTGTGGTCGAGATCGGCCTCCTCGAACGGCGGGTGAAGACCACCGATCTGTCGGCGAAGGACGCGACGACCGCCATCGAGCATCTGCGTCTGCAGGTGGACGAGCATCACGCCGTCGGTGACCTCGACGCGCTGCGCAAGCGGCTCGACGCGCTCGTCGCGACGGTCGACTCGCGGCGCGAGGAGCGCAAGGCCCAGAAGGCGAAGCAGACCGACGAGGCGAAGCACGCCAAGGAGGCCCTGGTCGTCGAGGCCGAGGAGCTGGCGCAGAGCGAGCAGTGGCGCTCCGCGGGCGAGCGGCTCCGTGCGCTGGTCGACACGTGGAAGGGCCTGCCGAGGCTCGACCGCAAGTCCGACGACGAGCTGTGGCACCGCTTCTCGCATGCCCGCTCGGCGTTCTCCAAGCGCCGCAAGGCCCACTTCGCGTCGCTGGACGCCCAGCGCGAGGAGGCCCGCAAGGCCAAGGAGAAGCTGGTCGTCGAGGCGGAGTCGCTCTCCGGCTCCACCGACTGGGGGGCCACGGCCGCCCGCTACCGCGACCTGATGACGGAGTGGAAGGCGGCGGGCCGCGCCCAGCGCGAGGCCGAGGACGATCTGTGGAACCGCTTCCGCGGTGCCCAGGACGTCTTCTTCGCCGCCCGCGGCGAGGTCTTCGCCGAGCGGGACGCGGAGCAGGGCGAGAACCTCAAGCTGAAGGAGGAGCTCGCGGTCGAGGCCGAGCGTCTGGTGCCGGTGAAGGACCTGAAGGCGGCCAGGGCCGCGTTCCGGGCCATCAACGAGCGCTGGGAGGCCGTCGGCCACGTACCGCGCGACGCCCGCCCGAAGGTCGAGGGGCGGATGCACGCGGTGGAGCGGGCGCTCCAGGAGGCCGAGGAGTCGGAGTGGCGGCGGACGAACCCGGAGGCGCGTGCGCGTGCCGCGGGTCTGACCGGTCAGCTCCAGGCTGCCGTGGACAAGCTGCGTTCGCAGATCGACACGGCCCGCGCCTCGGGCAACAACGCCCGCGCCGACAAGCTGGCCAAGGAGCTGGAGGGCCGGCAGGCGCTGCTGGACCAGGCTCTGAAGGGGCTTGAGGAGTTCGGCGGCTGATCCCGCCCGGACGAAGAGGAGGGCCCCGGTACGTTCCGCGTACCGGGGCCCTCCTGCTGCGCGGCCGCTACGGCCTGCGGGCCGAGGTCACCCGGTACACGTCGTAGACGCCCTCCACGCCCCGTACCGCCTTCAGTACGTGGCCGAGGTGCTTCGGGTCGCCCATCTCGAAGGTGAAGCGCGAGGTGGCCACCCGGTCCCGGGAGGTCTGCACGGCCGCCGACAGGATGTTGACGTGCTGGTCGGACAGGACGCGGGTGACGTCCGAGAGCAGCCGGGACCGGTCGAGGGCCTCGACCTGGATGGCGACCAGGAAGACCGAGGACTGGGTCGGCGCCCACTCGACCTCCAGGATCCGTTCCGGCTGCTGCGACAGCGAGTCGACGTTGACGCAGTCGGCGCGGTGCACGGAGACGCCGCTGCCCCGGGTGACGAAGCCGATGATCGGATCGCCGGGGACGGGCGTGCAGCAGCGGGCCAGTTTGACCCAGACGTCCTCGACGCCCTTGACGACCACGCCCGGATCGGCGTTGGAACGGCGCTTGTTGCGGCTGCGCGAGGGCGGCGAGCTCTCGGCGATGTCCTCGTTGGCCTCGTCCTCGCCGCCGAGCGCCTGGACCAGCTTCTGCACGACACCGGCGGCGGCGACATGGCCCTCGCCGATCGCCGCGTACAGCGACGAGATGTCGGGGTAGCGCATCTCGTGGGCGAGGGTGACCAGGGAGTCGCCGGTCAGGATGCGCTGGATCGGCAGGTTCTGCTTGCGCATGGCGCGCGCGATGGCGTCCTTGCCCTGCTCGATCGCCTCGTCGCGGCGCTCCTTGGAGAACCAGGCCCGGATCTTGTTGCGGGCACGGGGCGACTTGACGAAGCCCAGCCAGTCCCGGGAGGGACCGGCGCCGGCCGCCTTGGAGGTGAAGACCTCCACCAGGTCGCCGTTGTCGAGCGTCGATTCGAGCGGTACGAGCCGCCCGTTGACCCGTGCTCCTATGGTCCGGTGGCCGACCTCCGTGTGCACCGCGTACGCGAAGTCGACCGGGGTCGCACCCGCGGGCAGCGCTATGACGTCGCCCTTGGGCGTGAAGACGAAGACCTCGTTGCGGGAGAGGTCGAAGCGCAGCGACTCCAGGAACTCGCCGGGGTCCTCGGTCTCCTTCTGCCAGTCCAGGAGCTGGCGCAGCCATGCCATGTCGTTGACGGTGTCCTGGCTCCGGCCGCCGCCCGTGTTCTTGGGGACGTCGGTACGCACCTTGGAGGCGCCCGCGACGGCCTCCTGCTTGTACTTCCAGTGCGCGGCGATGCCGTACTCGGCGCGGCGGTGCATGTCGAAGGTGCGGATCTGCAGCTCGACGGGCTTGCCGCTGGGACCGATCACCGTGGTGTGCAGCGACTGGTACATGTTGAACTTGGGCATCGCGATGTAGTCCTTGAACCGGCCGGGGACCGGATTCCATCGCGCGTGGACGGTACCGAGCGCCGCGTAGCAGTCGCGGACGGTGTCGACGAGGACCCGGATGCCCACCAGGTCGTAGATCTCGGCGAAGTCCCTGCCCCGCACGATCATCTTCTGGTAGACGCTGTAGTAGTGCTTCGGCCGCCCGGTGACGGTGGCCTTGATCCGGGCGGCGCGCAGGTCGGCCTGGACCTCGTCGGTCACTATGGCGAGGTATTCGTCGCGCTTGGGGGCCCGTTCGGCGACGAGACGGACGATCTCGTCGTACATCTTGGGGTAGAGGATCGCGAAGGCGAGGTCCTCCAGCTCCCACTTGATGGTGTTCATGCCCAGGCGGTGCGCCAGCGGGGCGTAGATCTCAAGCGTCTCGCGGGCCTTCTTCTCCTGCTTCTCCCGCTTGAGATAGCGCATGGTGCGCATGTTGTGCAGCCGGTCGGCGAGCTTGATGACCAGGACCCGGGGGTCCTTGGCCATGGCGACGACCATCTTGCGCACGGTCTCGGCCTGGGCGGCCTCGCCGAACTTGACCTTGTCCAGCTTGGTGACGCCGTCGACGAGCAGGGCGACCTGGTCGCCGAAGTCGCGGCGCAGGGTGTCCAGGCCGTACTCGGTGTCCTCGACGGTGTCGTGCAGCAGTCCGGCCATCAGCGTCGCCGGGTCCATGCCCAGCTCGGCGAGGATCGTCGTCACCGCGAGCGGATGGGTGATGTACGGGTCGCCGCTCTTGCGCTTCTGGCCGCGGTGCCAGCGCTCGGCGACCTGGTAGGCCCGCTCGATCTGGCGCAGCGTGGCCGTCTCGATCTTGGTGTCGTTGCTCCGGACGATGCGCAGCAGCGGTTCGAGCACCGGGTTGTACGGGCTGGAGCGCTGCACGCCGAGACGGGCCAGCCTGGCCCTCACCCGGTTGGACGAGCCGCCGGAGCGGGTCGTGGGGGCGCTCGGCGGGACCGGCCTGGCCGCGGGCTTGGCGGGCGGCTTCGGGGCGGACGCCGCCGGGGAGACGGGTGCGGCCGGCTGTGCGGGCGAAGCGGCCGCGGCCCCGGGTGCCGCGGCTCCCGCCCGGGCAGGGCCCGGTCCGGGCTCGGGGGCCGGGGGCTTCGGCTTGTCCGCGGGCTGCTTCTTCCCGGGCGTGGCTGAGGCCGCCGCGGGCTTGTCGGGCTGCGGGGCGGCGACTGGCTGGGCCTCGTCTGGCAAGAGCGCTCCTCGTGCGGATCCGGGTACCCGGAAAGGCCATCGTATCGACCCCGCGGCCGGTCCTCCCCCGGGGACCGTGAGAGTCCTGACAACGCGGGACGGGCACCCGGTTGTTCCCGGGTGCCCGTCCTGTGCCTGCGTGACAACGGCCCTCGTGTGCCGTTGGGCCGGAGATCAGCCCGTCCCAACCATGCAGTGCCGAGCCAGTGCTCGCATCAGGGCCTAGCTCAGATGGTGAGGGCGGAGAGGCCCCGCCCCTTCCCACCCTGCCCCCGTCAGTACCACCGCAAGAGGGCTGCCCCCTTGACCTTCATCTCCTTGGTGTCGGCAACGTTGCCCCACGGCACCTTTATCTGGCCGCTCTTCCCGCAGCCGGCGTTGTACCAGGTCTTCTTCCCCTTGGCATTGAAGCCCTTGACCTGCACACAGATGCTGCTGCCCTTGTAGACCTTCCAGGCGTAGCCCATCTTCATGCCCTTGGAACCGAAGTGGGGACAGCGATCGTTGATCGTGCTCCATTTCCCCGGGATCGACCCTGCATTCTTCCAACCCGGCATGCAGCCGCCCTTCGCACCCTGGGTGGTCGGCGCGGGCGCAACTGTCTGGCTCGCACTCGCAGGAGCGGCGCCCGCAGCGATTGCTGCAAAGGAAAGAAGGGAAATCGCCCCCGTGGCGATCTTGCGCGAAATCCTCATGTGGTTCCTCCCGTTGAGATGCCGATCAGCAGCATCAGGAAGATCCAATCAGGTAGTCACATAATCTGGCACCTACCTTTCGAGCCATTCTTGATCTCCATGGTGATGCGCAAACGCGAATCGGGTGCCCAGAAGAATCCTGGACACCCGATTCGTGCAATGCGGTACTCACACGTGGATGAGTGCCTCCAGCGGAGCACCCGCCAGACCCTGTTCCAGCCGGGCACGTCCGTCCAGGAATCCGAGCTCCATGAGGACTGCGACGCCCGCGACCTCGGCACCGGCCCGCCGGATCAGCTCCAGCGAGGCCTCGGCGGTGCCGCCGGTGGCGAGGATGTCGTCGATGACCATGATCCGGTCGTCGGCGGACAGATCCTCCGCGTGGATCTCGATCTCGGCGGTGCCGTACTCCAGCTCGTACGCCTGGCTGAGCGTGGCTCCGGGCAGCTTGCCCGCCTTGCGGACGGGTACGAAGCCGAGCCCGGCCCGGACCGCGACCGGGGCGGCCAGGATGAAGCCGCGCGCCTCCAGGCCGACGACCTTCGTGGCGCCGTGCCGTACGCACAGCTCGGCGAGGGTGTCGGTGAGCGCCGAGAAGGCCACCGGGTCCGCGAGCAGCGGGGTGATGTCCTTGAACAGCACGCCCGGCTTCGGGTAGTCCCGGACGTCGCGGATCCGGCTGAGCAGGAGCTCGCGGGTGGTGTCGGTGGTGCTGGTCATCGACGCTTCCCCGGGGTCCGGCCGTGGCCCCTGGGGGGCTGCTGGCGCTGGCCGACGACCGCGGCGGCGGGCGTCGCGTCCTGCGGGTGGTCGTCGTCCGACTGCTCGTCCTCGGCGGACTCGCCCTTGGCGGCGGCCGCCGCGCGCTTGGCGAGGATCCGCTTCTTCAGGGCCTTCATCTGCGGGTCGCGTTCCTTGAGGTCGGCGACGAGCGGCGTGGCGATGAAGATCGAGGAGTACGCACCGGCGGCGAGGCCGACGAAGAGCGCCAGGGAGATGTCGTTCAGCATGCCGGCGCCGAGGACGCCGCCACCGATGAACAGCAGACCGGCGACCGGCAGCAGGGCCACCACGGTGGTGTTGATGGAGCGGACCAGTGTGCCGTTGATGGAGCGGTTGGCGATCTCGCTGTAGGTCCACCGGGTCTGCTTGGTGATCCCGTGGGTGCCCTCCTTGAGGCTGTCGAAGACGACGACCGTGTCGTAGAGGGAGTAACCGAGGATGGTCAGCAGACCGATCACGGTGCCCGGGGTGACCTCGAAGCCGACCAGGGCGTAGACACCGACCGTGATGGTGATGTCGTGGATCAGCGCGACCAGGGCCGCGATGGCCATGCGCCACTCGAAGGCGATGGCCAGGTAGATCACCACGAGGACCATGAAGATGCCGAGGCCGGTCCAGGCCTTGTTGGCGATCTGCTCACCCCAGCTGGGGCCGACCAGGTCGGCGGCGATCTTCTCCGCGGGAACGTCGAGGTCCTTGGAGAGCGTGCTCTTGATCTCGTCGGACTTCGCGGTGTCGACCTCGGTGATCTGGATGCGCAGACCGCCGTTGCCGAGCTTCTGGACGATCGCCTGGTGGCCGGAGGCCTCCGTGGCCAGGTCCTCCGCCTTGGCGACGGTGACGCTGGTCTTCGGGGTGGTGAAGACCGCGCCGCCCTTGAACTCGATGCCCATGTTCAGGCCGCTGACCGCCAGGCCGACGATGGCCGTGATGGTGATCAGGATCGAGATCCCGTACCAGATCTTGCGCTTGCCGATGAAGTCGTAGCCGACCTCGCCTCGGTAGAGACGGGCGCCGAGAGTGCCGAGTCGCGACATCTCACGCCTCCTTCGGGTCAGTGGGGGCGTTGACACGGCGCGAGCGGCGAAGCGGCGGCTTGGCGCCGAGCCGCTTCGGGTCCAGGCCGGACCACGGGTGACCGCCGGCGAAGAACTTCGTACGGGCCATCAGCGTCATGACCGGCTTGGTGAAGAGGAACACCACGACCACGTCGAGCAGGGTGGTGAGACCCAGCGTGAACGCGAAGCCCTGGACCTTGCCGACGGTGACCACGAAGAGCACCGCGGCGGCGAGGAACGACACGAAGTCGGAGACCAGGATGGTGCGCCGGGCGCGCGGCCAGGCCCGCTCGACGGCCGGACGGAGCGTGCGGCCCTCACGGATCTCGTCGCGGACGCGTTCGAAGTACACGATGAAGGAGTCCGCGGTGATACCGATGGCCACGATGGCGCCGCAGACCGCCGGGAGGTTCAGCGCGAAGCCGATGGCCGGGCCGAGCAGCGACATGAGCGTGTAGGTCAGGATGCCGGAGGCCAGGAGGCTCAGAAGCGCGATGAACGCGAGGCCCCGGTAGTAGGCCACCAGGTAGATGACCACCAGGGCCAGACCGATGGCACCGGCGATCAGACCGGCCTGGAGCTGCTCGCCACCGAGCGCGGCGGTGACCGTGGTGACGCTCTGCTCCTTGAACGAGAGCGGGAGCGCACCGTAGGAGAGCACGTTGGCCAGGTCCTCGGCGGACTGCTGGGTGAAGCTGCCGGAGATCTCGGCGTTGGCGCTCAGTGCCGTGCGTACGGAGGGCGCCGAGACGACTTCACCGTCGAGCGCGATCGCGAACTGGTTCTGCGGCGACTGCTGCTGAGCGAGCTGGCCCGTGATCTTCTGGAACTTCTTGGCGCCACCCTTGGTGAACTCCATCTGAACGATCCACTGACCGTTCGTCTGGTCGATCGCCGCCTTGGCGCTGTCCACGTCGGTGCCGGACACCTGGGCCGGGCCGAGGACGTACTTCGCGTCGCCCTCGGAGCTGCACGCGACGACCGTGTCGGTGGGCTTGGCCCCCCGTGCGGCCTCGGCGCGGGACGCCTTGCTGGAGCAGTCCAGCGCCGCGAACTGCTTCTGCAGCTTGGCCGCGGCGGCCTCGTCGGCGGACGGCGTGGCGTCGGCCTTCGGTGTGGCGTCGGCCTTGGGCGTGGTGCTCGCCTTGGGGTTCGGCGTGGCGTCGGCCTTGAGGGCGCCGGTGACCGCGCGGCCCTGGGTGGTGGCGCTCGCGTTCGGCGTCGCCGACGTCTTGCCCTTGTCGGCGGTGGGGGCGCTGGGGCTGCCGGACGGGGTGGGCTTGCCGGACGACGAGGCGCTGGGCTCCGGGGTGGGCGTGCCCTGGGCAACGGTCAGCACCGGCCGGAAGTAGAGCTTGGCCGTGGTGCCGACCTGCTCCCGGGCCTGGGCCGAGTTCGTGCCCTTGGGAATGTTGACGATGATGTTGCTCTTGCCCTGTGTCTGGACCTCGGCCTCGGAGACGCCAAGACCATTGACACGGCGCTCCATGATCTGGACCGCCGTGTCCATGTTGGTCTTGTTGATCGCCGATTCCTGGCCCGGCTCGCTCTTCGCCTCAAGCGTGATCGAGGTGCCGCCCGCCAGGTCGATGCCGAGCCGTGGGGTTGGTTGATCGGCCAGGAACATCCCGCCGGTGAGCGCGACCATGGCGATCAGGATCAGAGCCAGGGAGCGCCCCGGCCTGCCCTGACCGCCTGCCGGCGCCCGCCTCTTCTTCGGTGCTGCCACCTTCTCGTTTCTCCCTGTCCAACCGCCCCGCGCCGGGTACGCGCCCGAGCGGCCACGAAGTGTAGTGGGGACCCGTCCCCGCAGAAGACCGCACGGTACCGGGAATGCCGGATGCCGGTGGGCTCACGGCATCCCCGGGCGTGGGTTACTTCGCGTCGGCCTCGCCGTCGTCCTTGCCCTCGGCCTTCTTGCCGGACTCGTCGTCCTTCGGCGCGGCGTCCTCGGTCTTCTTGCCGAGGTCGATCCGGGCGTCGTCCGAGGCGTCCTTGTCGGCGTCGTCCCCGGTCAGCGAGGAGGCGTCGTCGGGGACGACGGTGCCGTCGAGGTCGAGACCGCTCTCGTCGTCGCCGTGGACGATGCGGTTGTACTCCGCGTCGTCGAGGACGGCGCCGATGGCGTTCTTGGCGTAGATGGCATGGACGTCGGGCGCGATCTCAAGGAGAACCGTGTCGTCGTGCAGCTCCTTGACGGTGGCGTACATGCCCCCGATCGTCCGGACGCCGGTGCCGGGCTGCATCTCGTTGCGCATCTGGGCGGCGGCCGCCTGCTTCTTCTTGGCGGACCGCGTCATCAGGAACATGGCCCCGATGAGCACGATGAAGGGGAGGAGAGTCACGGGATTCACGGGACGAGTTTCCTTCGCACGACCGCGCTCGAAGGCGGCCTGTATCTACGGGGGTGGGTACACCGACCTGTAAGGGCGGCATCGGCGGAGTCTAAGCGAGTCCGCATCGATGGAACAACGCCCGGCGCCGCCCTGTGGTTCCTGCTCCGGTCAAGCTGTGACAGATCACGCCCCGAACAGGCCCTGTTGTCCCTTTCCGCCTTGCTGCGGAGGCACGAGCCCCAGATGGGCCCAGGCCGCGGGTGTCGCGACCCGTCCGCGCGGCGTCCTGGCCAGCAGGCCCTCCCGCACCAGGAAGGGCTCCGCGACCTCCTCGACGGTCTCGCGCTCCTCCCCCACGGCGACCGCGAGGGTGGACAGCCCGACGGGGCCGCCGCCGAAGAGCTTGAGCAGGGCGCCGAGCACCGCGCGGTCGAGCCGGTCGAGACCGCGGGCATCGACCTCGTAGACCCCGAGGGCGGTGGCGGCGACCGGGCGGTCGATCCGTCCGTCGGCCTTGACCTGGGCGTAGTCGCGGACGCGGCGCAGCAGCCGGTTGGCGATCCGGGGGGTGCCGCGGGAGCGGCCGGCGATCTCGGCGGCGCCGTCCGCGTCTATCTCCACGTCGAGGAGGCGGGCGGAGCGGTGGATGACGCGCTCCAGCTCGGTGGGGGCGTAGAACTCCATGTGGCCGGTGAAGCCGAAGCGGTCGCGCAGCGGCGGCGGCAGCAGTCCGGCCCTGGTGGTCGCGCCGACCAGGGTGAACGGCGGCAGTTCCAGCGGGATCGCCGTGGCGCCGGGGCCCTTGCCGACGATGACGTCGACCCGGAAGTCCTCCATCGCCATGTAGAGCATCTCCTCGGCCGGCCGCGACATGCGGTGGATCTCGTCGAGGAAGAGGACCTCGCCCTCCTGGAGGGAGGAGAGGATCGCGGCGAGATCACCCGCATGCTGGATCGCGGGGCCGGAGGTGATCCGGATCGGCGCGCCCATCTCGGCCGCGATGATCATGGAGAGGGTGGTCTTGCCGAGGCCGGGGGCACCGGAGAGCAGGACGTGGTCGGCGGTGGCGCCGCGGGCCCGGGCCGCCTTGAGGACCAGGTCGAGCTGTTCGCGCACCTTCTCCTGGCCGACGAATTCGTCCAGGTCCTTCGGGCGCAGCGCCGCTTCGACCGCGGTGTCCTCGCCGTCCGCGTCGGCATGGACGAGGCTCTCTTCGAGCCGCTCGTCGGTGTCGGGTCCGGTCTCGTCCCAGTTCATTCAGTCTGTCCCGCCTCGGGTGTTTCGGTGCCGTGCGGTGCCCGGCCCGGCGTCGGGGTGTTCCCCGGGGTGCGGCGCTCCGGTCAGCGCGCGCGGTTGAGGGTCTGGAGTGCGGCCCGCAGCAGCTGCGGCACGGGGGCCGCTCCGCCCTCGGCGATCGCCGCCTCGGCCTGCGGGGCGACGGCGGTGACCGCCTCGTCGGCCTCGCGGGTGGCGTAGCCGAGGCCGATCAGGGCGGCCTGGAGCTGGTCGCGCCAGGAGCTGGTGACGGCGGTACCGATGCCCTGGCGGCCGATGTGTGCGCCGACCGGCTCGCCGAGCCTGTCCTTCAGTTCGAGGAGGAGTTTCTGCGCGCCCTTCTTGCCGATGCCGGAGACGGCGGTGAGCGCCTTCTCGTCGCCGGTGGCGACCGCGGTGCGCAGGGCGTCCGGGCTGTGGGTGGCGAGCATCGCCTGGGCGAGCCGGGGCCCGACACCGCTGGCGGTCTGGAGCAGCTCGAAGACCTGCCGCTCGTCGTCGTCGGCGAAGCCGTAGAGGGTGAGGGAGTCCTCCCGTACGACGAGGGAGGTGGCGAGCCTGGCCTCCTTGCCGATCCGGAGGGGGGCGAGGGTGTTGGGCGCGCACTGGACGGCCATGCCGATGCCGCCGACCTCGATCACGGCCGTGGTCGGGGCGAGTGCGGCGACGGGGCCGCTGACGAAGGCGATCATCGGGGGACCTTCCGGACGGGAACTGCGGGGGTACGGGGGACGCGCGGGGTGCGGGACGCGGTGGCTGCCGCGTGGGCCTGCTGGAGGCGATTGACGGCGGGGGCACGCCAGATGTGGCAGATGGCGAGGGCCAGGGCGTCGGCCGCGTCGGCCGGTTTCGGCGGGGCGTCGAGCCGCAGCAGCCGGGTGACCATCGCGCCGATCTGTGCCTTGTCGGCGCGGCCGCTGCCCGTGACGGCGGCCTTGACCTCGCTGGGGGTGTGCAGGGCGACGGGGATGCCGCGGCGCGACGCGCAGAGCATGGCGACGGCGCTGGCCTGGGCGGTGCCCATGACCGTACGGACGTTGTGCTGGCTGAACACCCGCTCCACGGCGACGAATTCGGGCCGGTGCTCGTCGAGCCATTCCTCGATGCCGCGTTCGATGGCGACCAGCCGGTGGCCGAGCTCGGCGTCGGCCGGGGTGCGCACGACCCCGACGCCGAGCATCGTCAGGGGGCGGCCGGCGACGCCTTCGACGACGCCGACACCGCACCGGGTCAGCCCCGGGTCCACGCCCAGCACCCGCATGGGACGCCCCCTCCGTACCGATCGGTCAACTGTTCCCGCAGGCTATCGGCTCGCACTGACAATGCGACGGGCCGACGGGGTGTGTCCCCGTCGGCCCGTCGCTGAGGGCTGCGCCGAGCGTGGCTCAGGCGTCGACCTTCTCCATGACCTCGTCCGAGACGTCGAAGTTGGCGAAGACGTTCTGCACGTCGTCGCTGTCCTCCAGCGCGTCGATCAGCTTGAAGATCTTGCGCGCGCCTTCCTCGTCCAGCTCGACCTGCATGGTGGGCAGGAAGTTGGCCTCGGCGGAGTCGTAGTCGATGCCGGCCTCCTGGAGCGCGGTACGGACCGCGACCATGTCGGTGGCCTCGCTGACGACCTCGTACGTGTCACCGAGGTCGTTGACCTCCTCGGCGCCCGCGTCGAGCACGGCACCCAGGACGTCGTCCTCGGTCAGCTCGCCCTTGGGGACGATGACGACGCCCTTGCGGTTGAAGAGGTACGAGACCGAACCCGGGTCGGCCATCGAGCCCCCGTTGCGGGTCATCGCGACCCGTACGTCGGAGGCGGCACGGTTGCGGTTGTCGGTGAGGCACTCGATGAGCACCGCGACACCGTTGGGGCCGTAACCCTCGTACATGATCGTCTGGTAGTCGACGCCGCCCGCTTCGAGACCGCCGCCGCGCTTGACCGCGGAGTCGATGTTCTTGTTCGGTACGGAGCTCTTCTTCGCCTTCTGGATCGCGTCCACGAGGGTCGGGTTGCCCTCGGGGTCCACACCGCCGGTGCGGGCCGCGACCTCGATGTTCTTGATCAGCTTCGCGAAGAGCTTGCCGCGCTTGGCGTCAATCACGGCCTTCTTGTGCTTCGTCGTAGCCCATTTAGAGTGGCCGGACATCTGCCTTCTCCTTCGCGTCACCAAAAACGATTCGAACCCGAGAGATCCTACCGGGATCGAGTCAGCCGACTGCGCGCACCATGTCCACGAACAACGCGTGAACGCGATGGTCCCCGGTCAATTCCGGGTGGAAAGACGTAGCCAGGGCGTTTCCCTGACGGACGCCGACGATATGACCGCCGTGCTCCGCCACCACCTTGGCCTGCGCACCGACGGACTCCACCCAGGGGGCGCGGATGAACACGCCCTCCACGGGGCCGCCCTCGATTCCGGCGACCTCGACGGCCGCCTCGAAGGACTCGTTCTGTCGCCCGAAGGCGTTGCGGCGCACGATCATGTCGATCCCGCCGATCGTCTCCTGGCCCGAGCGCGGGTCGAGGATCTTGTCGGCGAGCAGGATCATTCCGGCGCAGGTGCCGTAGACGGGCATGCCCTCCCGTACCCGCTCGCGCAGCGGTTCCAGCATGCCGAACAGGGAGGCCAGCTTGGACATCGTGGTGGACTCGCCACCGGGAACGACCAGACCGTCGACCTCGGCGAGTTCCTCGGGACGCCGGACCGGCCTGGCCAGGGCGTCGGCCGAGGCCAGGGCGATCAGGTGTTCCCGTACGTCGCCCTGGAGAGCCAGGACTCCGATCACAGGGGTGTCGCTCATCAGTGATTACCAGCCACGGTTGGCGTAGCGCTCGGTCTCGGGCAGGGTGTCGCAGTTGATGCCGACCATGGCCTCGCCCAGGTTCCGGGAGGCGTCCGCGATGATCTTCGGGTCGTCGTAGAAGGTGGTGGCCTTCACGATCGCGGCGGCACGCTTGGCCGGGTCGCCGGACTTGAAGATCCCGGAGCCGACGAAGACGCCCTCGGCGCCGAGCTGGCGCATCAGCGCGGCGTCGGCGGGGGTGGCGACACCGCCCGCGGAGAACAGCACGACGGGCAGCTTGCCGAGCTCCGAGACCTCCTTGACGAGCTCGTACGGGGCGCGGAGCTCCTTGGCGGCGGCGTACAGCTCGTTGTTGTCGTAGCCGCGCAGGCGGGCGATCTCGTTCTTGATCTGGCGCAGGTGACGGACGGCCTCGACGACGTTCCCGGTGCCGGCCTCGCCCTTCGAGCGGATCATGGCCGCGCCCTCGGCGATCCGGCGCAGGGCCTCGCCCAGGTTGGTGGCGCCGCAGACGAACGGGGTGGTGAAGGCGAACTTGTCGCTGTGGTTGACCTCGTCGGCCGGGGTGAGGACCTCGGACTCGTCGATGTAGTCGACACCGAGGGACTGCAGGACCTGCGCCTCGACGAAGTGGCCGATGCGCGACTTCGCCATCACCGGGATGGAGACGGCCTCGATGATCTCCTCGATCATGTTCGGGTCCGACATCCGGGCCACGCCGCCGTCCTTGCGGATGTCGGCCGGAACCCGCTCCAGGGCCATGACCGCCACGGCGCCCGCGTCCTCGGCGATCTTCGCCTGCTCGGCGTTGACGACGTCCATGATCACGCCGCCCTTGAGCTGCTCGGCCATGCCGCGCTTGACGCGCGCGGTGCCGGTGGCCGGGGAGTCGGACTGCGGGGTGGTGGGAAGCGTGGACATGGATCGACCTCACTCGGAGAAAAGTTGCTGAAAAACGCTGCTCGGTGCAGTGCTGAGCAAACTCTCCGCGAACAGGCCACTGCAAGGGCCAATGGCAGGCCGGTGGATCGTTTTGAACGCGTACGGGGCGAGATGTGGCCCCCGTCACGCGCGAGCGGGGCGGTCCGGTCAGCTGACGGGGCGGTCCGCCAGGGCCACCGGGGGTTCGTCGTCCATCTCGAAGGCCAGCGGGAACGGGGCGTGTCCGGCCAGCCGGAACCACCGCACCTTGCGGTGCCGGCGCAGCGCGCGCGCCGCGCGCACGGCGTCGTTATGGAACCGCCGGGCCATGGGCACACGGCGCACGGCGGCGGCGAGTTCGAGCGCCGCCTCCTCGCCGCCGGGGATCTCCTTCACGGCCTCCACCTGCGCCGTCTCGCCGAAGACCGCCCGCAGCGCGGTGCTCAGCTCGCTCTCCGCGACCTCGCGGTGCTCCTCCTCCGCCTGGCGGGCCGCGTGCGCGGCCTCGTACAGGACGATGGAGGCGGCCGGATCGAGGACACCGGAGGTGGCCAGTTCCTGGGTGACCGACGCACGGCGCAGCAGCTGCGCGTCGAGGGCGGCCCGAGCGGCGTCGATGCGGGTGTGCAGCCGGTCCAGCCGTCCGGCGGTCCAGCTGAGGTACATACCGATCGCGACGATCGCGACGGCGATCCAGATGAGGGTTTCGATCACGGGCGGCAAGGCTACCGGTGAGGCACCGACGGCGTGCCCGCCCGGCCCCGGCTCCCCGGCTCCCGGCCGGCGGCCCTCACTCCCGAGCCAGCCCGAACCGGGCACGCAGTCCCGTGCGTTCGTCGGCCGCCACCGAGGCCGCCCCGTCGGTCACCGTCTCGTACACCGCGAGGATGTCCGCCCCGACCGTCGACCAGTCGAACCGGCGTACGTGCGCGGCGCCCCGCTCACGCAGCTCCGCACGCCGCTCCGGGTCGCCCAGCAGCCGGATCGCCGAAGCGGCCAGCGCGTCCGCGTCCTCGTTGGCGAAGAGCTCGCCCGCCGCGCCGAGGTCCAGCACCTGCGCGAACGCGTCCAGATCGCTGGCGAGGACCGGGGCACCGGCCGACATGGCCTCGACCAGGATGATCCCGAAGCTCTCGCCCCCGGTGTTGGGGGCCACGTACACATCGACGCTGCGCAGCAGCCGCGCCTTGTCCTCGTCGCTCACCATGCCGAGGAACTCGACCCGCCGGCGCATCGCCTCGGGCAGCGAGGCGACGGCCTCCTCCTCGTCGCCCCGGCCGGCCACCAGCAGCCGGGTGTCCGGGCGGGCGTCGAGGATCGCGGGCAGGGCCCGCATCAGGACCGGCAGGCCCTTGCGGGGCTCGTCGATGCGCCCGATGAAGCCGATCGTGCCGCCCTGCCACTCGGCCTTGGGCTCGGCGGCGGCGAAGAAGCCGACATCGACGCCGTTGGGGATGACGACGGCGTCACCGCCCAGGTGCTCGACCAGGGTGCGGCGGGCGTACTCGCTCACCGCGATGCGCGCGCTGATCTTCTCCAGCGCCGGCTGGAGGATCGGGTACGCGGCGATCATGGCCCGGGAGCGCGGGTTGGACGTGTGGAACGTGGCGACGATCGGCCCCTGCGCGGCCCAGCAGGCGAGCAGCCCCAGCGACGGCGAGGTCGGCTCGTGGATGTGGATCACGTCGAAGGTGCCGTCGTGCAGCCAGCGGCGCACCCGGGCGGCCGAGAGGAAGCCGAAGTTCAGCCGGGCGACGGAGCCGTTGTACGGGACGGGTACGGCCCGGCCCGCCGACACCACGTACGGCGGCAGCGGCGTCTCGTCGTCGGCGGGCGCCAGCACCGACACCTGGTGGCCCAGCCGGATCAGGTGCTCGGCCAGGTCGCGGATGTGGAACTGCACCCCGCCGGGCACGTCCCAGGAGTACGGGCAGACGATGCCGATCTTCACGTCGGGTCCTCCCGGGTCTCCAGATCGGCGAGCCAGAGCCGTTGCAGCATGTGCCAGTCCTCCGGATGGTCGGCGATCCCGACGGCGAAGGCATCGGCCAGCGCCTGTGTCATCGAGGACGTCTTCTCGGTGCGGTCGCCCGACTCGGGCAGCTCGACCGGCGCGTGGATCCGGGCCTTCATCACGGGCGTGTCGTCGTAGGAGAGCGTCACCGGCAGCAGCAGTGCCCCGGTCTGCTGGGCCAGCAGTGCCGGCCCGGCCGGCATCCGCGCGGTGTCGCCGAAGAACGTCACCTCGACCCCGGAGGCGGACAGATCGCGGTCGGCGACCAGACAGACCAGCCCGCCCGCCCGCAGCCGCCTCGCCAGGGTGCCGAAGGCCGCCCCGCCGCTGTGCGGCAGGACCTCCATGCCGAGCCCCTCGCGGTAGGCCACGAACCGGTCGTACAGGGTCTCGGGCCTGAGACGCTCGGCGACCGTGGTGAAGGGCACCTTGAGATCGGTGGTGACCCAGGCTCCCGCCAGGTCCCAGTTCCCCAGGTGCGGCAGGGCGAGGATGACGCCGCGCCCGGCGTCGAGTCCGTCGGTCAGCCGGTGCGCGTCCCGGACCTCTATGGACGCCTTGATCCGTGCCGGACTCCAGGTGGGCAGCCGGAACGACTCCATCCAGTAGCGCATGTACGAGCGCATCCCGGCCCGGGAGAGCTCGGCCAGCCGGGCCGGTGACGCCCCGGGGACGACCCGGGCCAGATTCGACTCCAGCCGCAGCACGCTCTTGCCGCGCCGCTTCCAGACCTGGTCTGCGATGGTGCGGAAGAGAGCCCGGGCGACCGGCTCGGGCAGCTTCTTGACCGCGCCCCAGCCGAGCCCGTACAGCCCGTCGGTCAGCCGGTCCCGCGGGCCGTTGCGCGGCTGGACCGGATCGTCGCTCACGGTGCGGTCCCGGTCCCCGGCCCCGCGGCGGCCGCCTCGGCCGCGTCGGCCTCGGCGGACTCGCGGCGCACGGTCACGACCCGCTGCACGAGCGTCACCAGGCTGCCCACGGCGACGATCCACAGCGCGATCGGCAGCAGGACCTGGATCCCGGGCACACCGAACTTGTGCAGACCGGCGAACCCGGCCGCGACCAGCGAGATCACCAGCCGCTCGGCACGCTCCACGAGCCCGTTGACCGCGACCGGCAGCCCGATCGACTCGCCGCGCGCCTTCGTGTACGAGACCACCTGGCCGCTGGCCAGACAGAAGATCGCGACCGCGCAGAGCGCGTTGTCGTCGCCGTTGCCCGCGTACCAGAGCGCGAATCCACCGAAGATCGCCCCGTCGGCGACCCGGTCAAGGGTCGAGTCCAGGAACGCGCCCCAGCGGCTGGAGACACCGGCCTGCCGGGCCATGTTGCCGTCGACGAGGTCGGAGAAGACGAAGATCGTGATGACGATCGTGCCCCAGAAGAACTCCCCCATCGGGAAGAAGACCAGCGCACCTGCCACCACCCCGGCCGTACCGATCAGAGTGACCGCGTCAGGGCTCACGCCGAGACGGAGCAGCAGCGCGGCGAACGGTGTGAGGACACGCGTAAAAAATGCACGCGCGTACTTGTTCAGCATGGCCTTCCCGAGGGTCGGTGGGCCGCGCGGCCCCTACGGCCACCGGCTGGCCCATCGTAGTCACGACCGCCGGACTCCACCGTCCGGGCACCCGGCGTCGCGCGGCGAGGTGCCATGTATGGACGCGGCCTGCCCCGAGTGGAAAGCTCGAATTACCGCGGGCGTCGCCGTAGCCGCCGCGGCGGCTCCCCAGTGCCCGTGCAGCTCTCTCCCCGCATCGCGTCGGTTTTCCTCCGCTCCCCGCCACTATCTGGGAGGCACGCATCATGGGCGACAGGACACACGCACACACCGGGGCCGCCGGCAGGGCAGCGACGGCCGGCCGGCCCTCATCCGTACGGAATGTGGTGCTGGTCGGCCACAGCGGCTCCGGAAAGACCACGCTCGTCGAGGCGCTCGCGCAGACCGCGGGCGCCGTCAACCGGGCGGGCCGGGTCGAGGACGGCGCCACCGTCTCCGACTACGACGAGATCGAACACCGCCAGCAGCGTTCCGTACAGCTCTCCCTGGTCCCCGTCGAATGGGGCGGGTACAAGATCAATCTGCTGGACACCCCCGGCTACGCGGACTTCGTCGGGGAACTCAGGGCCGGTCTGCGCGCGGCGGACGCGGCCCTGTTCATCGTGTCCGCCGCGCAGGAGGCCGAAGCGGTGGCGGGTGCCACCCGCGCCGTCTGGGAGGAGTGCGCGGCCGTCGGCATGCCGCGCGCCGTCGTCGTCACCCATCTGGACACGGCACGCACCTCGTTCGAGGAGATGACCCGGATCTGCGGTGAGATCTTCGGCGGTGACGACCCCGATGCCGTGCTCCCGCTCCATCTGCCCGTCCACGGCCCCGAGGGCGCCGACGGGCACGCCCCGCTCACCGGGCTCACCGGACTCCTCGGCCGGCGGATCTTCGACTACTCCTCGGGCGAGCGGCGGGAGAACCCGCCCCCCGAGGAACAGCTGCCGGCGCTCCAGGAGGCCCGCAACCGCCTCGTCGAGGGGATCATCGCCGAGAGCGAGGACGAGACCCTGATGGACCGGTACCTCGACGGGGCCGAGGTCGACATCAGGACACTCGTCGACGATCTGGAGCGCGCCGTGGCCCGGGGCACCTTCCACCCGGTCCTCACCGCCGCCCCCGCCGCTCCGGGCGCCCGCCAGGGCGTCGGCACCGTCGAGCTGCTGGACCTGATCACCGGCGGCTTCCCGACCCCGCCGGAGCGCCCGCTTCCCGACGTCACCCCCCTGCACGGGGCGTCGCGGCCGGTCCTGACCTGTGACCCGGACGGCCCGCTCGTCGCCGAGGTCGTCAAGACGGCCTCCGACCCCTACGTCGGCCGGATCTCGCTGGTCCGGGTCTTCTCCGGCACCCTGCGGCCCGACCAGACCGTCCATGTCTTCGGCCACGGGCTCACCGATCCCGGCCACGAGCCCCGGCCCTTCCACGAGACCGAGGTGCGCGTCGGGGCGCTCTCCTCCCCCTTCGGCAAGCAGCAGCGCCCGGTCACCTCCTGTGTCGCGGGGGATCTGGCCGGCGTCCCCAAACTGGGCGGTGCCGAGACCGGGGACACCCTCTCCGATCCGGACCGGCCGCTGATGCTCGATCCCTGGACCGCACCGGACCCGCTGCTTCCGCTGGCCATCGAGGCGCACAGCAAGGCGGACGACGACAAGCTCTCCCAGGGGCTCGCCCGGCTGGTCGCCGAGGACCCGACCATGCGCCTGGAGCAGAATCAGGACACCCACCAGGTGGTCCTGTGGTGCCTCGGCGAGGTCCACCAGGACGTGGCGCTGGACCGGTTGCGCAGCCGCTACGGCGTCCAGGTCGACGCCGTACCGCACAAGGTGCCGCTCCGTGAGACCTTCGCCGCCCCGTCGACCGGGCGCGGCAGGCACGTGAAGCAGTCCGGCGGCCACGGCCAGTACGCCATCTGCGAGATCGACGTGGAGCCGCTGCCTCCGGGCTCGGGCATCGAATTCGTCGACAGGGTGGTCGGCGGGGCGGTGCCCCGTCAGTTCGTCCCGTCCGTCGAGAAGGGGGTGCGGGCGCAGGCCGCCCGCGGGGTCTCGGCCGGCCATCCGCTCGTCGATGTGCGCATCACGCTGCGGGACGGCAAGTCCCACTCGGTGGACTCCTCCGACGCGGCGTTCCAGACCGCGGGCGCGCTGGCCCTGCGCGAGGCCGCCGCGGACACCCGTATCCAGCTCCTCGAACCCGTCGCCGAGGTCCGGGTCCTGGTCCCCGACGACTATGTCGGGCCGGTGATGAGCGATCTGTCCGGGCGGCGCGGCAGGGTGATCGGGACCGAGCAGTCCGGCACCGGCCGCACCCTGGTGCGGGCCGAGGTGCCCGAGCTGGAGATCGGCCGGTACGCGGTCGACCTGCGCTCCCTCTCCCATGGCGCCGGCCGGTTCGACCGGGCGTACGCCCGGCACGAAGCAATGCCCCCGCAGCTCGCCGAACGCCTCCGGGGACGGCCGGAGAACGACCCGAACGACTCATGACCGGCCATGCCGCCCGTCTTTGTCCACAGGGGCGGGCGGCGCGGCGATCCGGACGATACGCTTTGGTCCCAGCTCAGAAGGTGTGCCGGGCACGGCAGTTGGGAAACAGCCGCAGGAGCAGTTCCTCGGCGGTGAGTGGGGGCGACAGTGGCCAGCGACGGATTCGATTTCTCTCCCGGAGCACAGATCCCGCTCCAGGGGTCGGGCGGACAGGCGGTGGCGACGAACGCCCTCGCCTCCGCCGCGTACCGCGACAGCCCGGTGGAGAAAATCCTTGAAGCCAACAGCGAATGGCACAAGTCCGAAGTCAAGGTGGGCCGTTCCAAGCTCTTCAAGTCCGACTATTTCAAGCCCAATCTCGGCGAGGCGTTCTCCCGCGCCGTCCAGGAGCGCATGCTGGGCGGCGCCCGCGGCGCCCTCATCCAGTCCTTCGGGACCGACCCGCAGGCGGTCGTCGAGCACTGCCTGTCCGCGAGCCGACTCCGCAAGAGCCGTGACACCAAACTCACCGCCGTCACCGCTCTGTTCGGCTTCGTCTTCCTGCCCGGCATGATCCTGTGGGTCCTCGCGTTCCGCCTGCGCGACCTTCTCGGCGGCACCAAGGACAAGGCCCTCTCCGCCCTGGGCAGCGCGCTGCTGCCGATCATCGGCATCGTGGCGCTGGTCCTGCTGGTCGGCCTGCCGCTCAATGGATTCCTGGCGCTCTACGTCCGGGCGATGATCATCGCCCCGGTCATCGGCTGGTTCATCGCCAAGCGGATCGCCGAGTCCTCCGCCAAGGACATGCGCGCCCGCTGGGAGGGGCTCCTCTCGGGCGGCGGCGTCGTCGCCAAGATCCCCGAGGCCGTGCCGAAGAACCCGAACGAGACCTCCCGCGAGGCGCTCCGCCAGGGCCTGGAGAAGCTCACCGCCGAGCAGCAGTCCAACTCGGTCTTCTACGCGGGCCCCAAGGGCATCCTCGGCATGGGCACCCGCTGGGGCAGCTGGCAGCTCGCCGAGGAGCTCGTCTCCAAGGAACCCGGCAAGGAGTTCCACCAGTTCCGCAGCTGGGACCTGATCCGGGCCATCCACGACCAGCTCAAGGTGCTGGAGCGCGGCCCGCTGAACACCGGGGGGTTCCCCACCCCGTCGGTCACCCACTGGATCGTGTCCCCCGTCGGGGAGAACGCCGGCTCGGTCTCCCGCCCCGACGGCGAGGACGTCGCCACCTTCCAGGTCAAGCCGCACGAGATACAGCGGATCTGCAACCACCAGCAGTTCGGCAGCGGCGACCGGCACTATCTGGGTGTCCAGTTCACCCTCTGGGAAGGCCAGTTGATCATCACGATGATGATCACGGTCACGGTGCTCCACGAGACCCTGCGCATCGAGGTCACCGGACACGCGCTCGGCCCGGTCCACTCGCTGTTCACCAGCAAGCCCGCGGCCAAGACCAAGACGGTCAACAAGACCGTCCGGTTCTGGGAGACCCGCGACATCACCCTCCCGCTGGTCGAGCCCAGTGAGGTCGTCCGGCTCGCCCTGCGCGCCCCGTTCACCTGGTATCCGCCGCTGCTGGACTACCTGGGCGGCAAGATCGCCCTGCCCGAGCCGTTCGGCCTGCGGCACGCCTGGGCCGAGAAGCCGTGGCGCCACCGCTTCATGGCGGACGACGCGATGCGTGCCGCGACCCCGGTCCTGCGCGCCGTCCACAGCGCCGCCCTGCGCGTCCTCAAGGAAAACGGCGTCGACATCGAGCGCTTCGACAACCGCTCGATGATACTGAGCGGCGCGGTGCAGGACCCGACCCCGCGCAAGGCCGACCTGTACGACGCGTAGCCGGGCGCCCCGGCGCACGAAGGCCGCCCCGGCGGGAGACGCCGGGGCGGCCCTTGCGCAGGACATGGCCGGGATCAGCCGGCCGGCCAGGCGTCGGCCAGCATCTTGCGGGTGTCGGCGAGCAGCTGCGGCAGCACCTTCGTGTGGCCGACCACCGGCATGAAGTTGGTGTCGCCACCCCAGCGCGGCACCAGATGCTGGTGCAGATGGGCCGCGATGCCGGCCCCCGCCACCGAACCCTGGTTCATGCCGATGTTGAATCCGTGCGCCCCCGAGGCCGCCCGCAGTGCCACCATCGCCCGCTTGGTGAAGTCGGCCAGCTCCATGGTCTCCGGACCGTCCAGCTCCGTGTAGTCCGCCACGTGCCGGTACGGCACCACCATCAGATGGCCGCCGTTGTACGGATACAGGTTCAGCACCGCGTAGACGTGCTTGCCGCGCGCGACGACGAGCCCGTCCTCGTCCGAATTCGACGGGATCCCGCAGAACGGACAGCCGTCGCCGGCCTCCGGACCGGTCGGCTTGTTCTCGCCCTGGATGTACGCCATCCGGTGGGGCGTCCACAGGCGCTGGAACGCGTCGGGCGTTCCCACTCCGATCTGCTGCTCCGGCTCACTCGTCATGGCGATCA
This sequence comes from Streptomyces sp. CLV115, assembly GCF_038448545.1. Classification (NCBI taxonomy): domain Bacteria; kingdom Bacillati; phylum Actinomycetota; class Actinomycetes; order Kitasatosporales; family Streptomycetaceae; genus Streptomyces; species Streptomyces sp. CLV115. The sequence goes on along the minus strand of NZ_JBCEWQ010000005.1, from coordinate 73,565 downwards.
GCATATTGCTTCACTCCAGCGGTGCGTGTCGCCGGGGCCGCACCAGTGGGCCTACGGCGATGCTGAGGCGATGAGCGACCGGTCCGCCGACTCCGCCCCTCCTCGTCTCCTGCTCTGGGAACAGCGCACCGAGGTGCCGCTCCTCGGCATTTCGCTGATCTTCCTGCTCGGCTACGCGGTCCGGGTCCTCGCCCCCGACGACGCCGAACCCTGGCGGGACATCGCCCTCGCCCTGGTCGGCACCACCTGGCTGGTCTTCGCGGCGGACTACGCCGTACGGCTCCGGCTCAGCGGCCTCGGCCACCGCTTCGTCCGGGTGCACTGGCTGGACACACTGGTGCTGCTGCTTCCGCTGCTGCGGCCGCTGCGCCTGATCCGGGTCTACACCGCGGTCCAGCAGCGCCGGGACCAGCCGCGGCTGAGCCTGTACGCGCGCGTGATCAGCTACGCCGGCGCGTCGGCCCTGCTGCTCGGCTTCTCGGCGGCGCTCGCGGTCTACCACCAGGAACACAAGGACCCGGACTCCACGATCCATACCTTCGGCGACGCGGTGTGGTGGGCGTGCGAGACGCTCACGACGGTGGGGTACGGGGACGCGGTGCCGGTCACGCCGGGGGGCCGGATCGTCGCCACGGGTCTGATGATGTGCGGGCTGGCGCTGCTGGGGGCGGTGACGGGGTCGTTCTCGTCGTGGCTGCTCCAGGTCTTCCGGCGGGAGGACGAGAAGAGGCCCCCGGAGGGCGGGTAGCTCTCCGGGGGCCTCTCACCTTCGAGGTGTCCGTCAGACCTGGACGCGGTCCTCGACGGCCTTCTGGATCTTGGCGATGGCGTCCTCGACCGGGATGCCGTTCTCCTGCGATCCGTCGCGGTAGCGGAAGGAGACGGCGCCGTTGGCCATGTCCTCGTCGCCCGCGATGATCATGAAGGGCACCTTGGCCTTCTGCTGGTTCCGGATCTTCTTCTGCATCCGGTCCGAGGAGGCGTCCACGTCGACCCGCAGCCCCTTCCTGCGGGCCTTGGCCGCGAACTCCTGGAGGTACGGGACGTGCGCGTCACCGATCGGGATGCCCACCGCCTGGACCGGGGCCAGCCACACCGGGAACGCACCCGCGTAGTGCTCCAGCAGCACCGCGAAGAACCGCTCGATGGAGCCGAACAGGGCGCGGTGGATCATGACCGGGCGCTGCTTGGTGCCGTCCGGGCCGGTGTACTCCAGGTCGAAGCGCTCCGGCAGGTTGAAGTCGAGCTGCACGGTCGACATCTGCCAGGTGCGGCCGATGGCGTCCTTGCACTGCACCGAGATCTTCGGGCCGTAGAACGCGGCGCCGCCCGGGTCCGGGACCAGCGGCAGGCCCTGCTTCTCGGCGACCTGGCGCAGCGTCTCGGTTGCCTCTTCCCAGATCTCGTCGGAGCCGACGAACTTCTCCGGATCCTTGGTGGAGAGCTCCAGGTAGAAGTCGGTCAGGCCGTAGTCGCGGAGCAGGTTCAGGACGAAGGTGAGCGTCCGGTCGAGCTCCTCGGCCATCTGCTCCTTGGTGCAGTAGATGTGCGCGTCGTCCTGCGTGAAACCGCGCGAGCGGGTCAAACCGTGCACCACGCCGGACTTCTCGTACCGGTACACCGTGCCGAACTCGAAGAGGCGCAGCGGCAGTTCACGGTAGGAACGGCCGCGCGCGTCGAAGATCAGGTTGTGCATCGGGCAGTTCATCGGCTTGAGGTAGTAGTCCACCCCGTCGTCGAGCTGCATGGGCGGGTACATGCCGTCGGCGTACCAGTCCAGGTGGCCGGACTTCTCGAAGAGCTTGCCCTTGGTGGCGTGCGGGGAGTAGACGAACTCGTAGCCCTCCTCCTCGTGCCGGCGGCGCGAGTAGTCCTCCATGGCGCGGCGGATGATGCCGCCCTTGGGGTGGAAGACCGCGAGACCGGGGCCGATCTCGTCCGGGAAGGAGAAGAGGTCCAGCTCGTTGCCGAGCTTGCGGTGGTCGCGCTTGGCGGCCTCCTCCAGGAACTCCAGGTGCGCCTTCAGCTCGTCCTTGGTGGGCCACGCGGTGCCGTAGATGCGCTGGAGCATCGGGTTCTTCTCGCTGCCGCGCCAGTACGCCGCGGCGTTGCGCATCAGCTTGAACGCCGGGATGAACCGGGTGGTCGGCAGGTGCGGACCCCGGCAGAGGTCCTTCCAGCACAGGTCGCCGGTCTTCGGGTCGAGGTTGTCGTAGATGGTCAGCTCGCCGCCGCCCACCTCGACGTCCGCGCCGTCGTCGGAGGAGGCGGAGCCCTTGATGCCGATGAGCTCCAGCTTGTACGGCTCGTCGGCCAGCTCCTCGCGGGCCGCCTCGTCCGTCACGACCCGGCGGGAGAACTTCTGGCCCCGCTTCTGGATCTCCTGCATCTTCTTCTCGATGGCCTTGAGGTCCTCGGGGGTGAACGGCTTCTCGACGTCGAAGTCGTAGTAGAAGCCGTCCTTGACCGGCGGACCGATGCCCAGCTTGGCCTCGGGGAAGAGCTGCTGCACGGCCTGCGCCATCACGTGCGCGGTGGAGTGCCGCAGGATGTTCAGGCCGTCCTCGGAGGAGATCGCGACGGGCTCGACGATCTCGCCGTCGGCGACGACGTACTCCAGGTCCTTCAGCTCACCGGCGACCCGGGCGGCGACAACGGTGCGCTCGCCGGGAAAGAGCTCGGCCGCCGTAGTGCCCGTCGTCACCACGCGCTCTTCCCGCTCGGAATCGCGTTGGATGATCACACGGACGTCTGACACCGGTCTCTCCTGACTCAGGGGGAACGCACGCGTTCACAGTGCGCGTGCGCTACGAATCGTACCGAGGAGCGGGCCCCCTCTGCGAAACGGATTGGGCAGCCGGCCCCACCGCTCCCCCGCGGGCCCCCGGTCCCGGGCCCTGTTCGCCGGTGCAGGCCTCCTCGAAGTGGTCGACATTCTCCTGGAGCGACTTCATCATCCGGTCCCGTTCCGCGTCGTCGACCTGCACGGGCACGACGTGCGAGGTCCTCGTCAGCCGCCGGAAGCCGCCGCGGCTCTCCAGCCTGCCCTCCACCCGGATCGGCAGCCCCACGAGATGGGCGTGGCCGGCGATCCGGTACGCCTCCTCGTCCAGCTCCAGCCGCACGTGCGGCACCTCGGCGCCGGCCAGCACCCGCAGCCGGACGATCCCGGCGCCGCGCGGTGCCGAGCGGCGCATCCGGACGACGGCGCCGGTGATCCGTACCGGCACGGCGGGCTCGTCGTGCAGGTAGCGGGCGCCCGCCCGGCGCAGGGCCGGCAGGTCGCCCGGGGAGAACTCCACCGGCTCGGGCCGCGCCGGGCAGCCCTCGGGCGTCCCGGCGGCGGGTGCCCACTCCAGCGCGATCCCGGCCCCTTCCGAGCCCCGGACGAGTGCGATGACGGCCTCGGTCAGCTCCCGGCTGACGCCCGCCTCGACAGCGGTGTCGAAGGCCTCGTAGCCGCCGGTGGCCCGCTGGTAGTCCACGGCCTCGCGGGTGGCGTGCAGCGCTCGGTGGAGGCGTACGGCGACGGCGCGGCCCGGCTCCACCGGCACGAACGCGGCGAGTTCACGGCCGCCGGGCGCGGGCCCGACGAGGAGGCCTTCGAGCGCGGCCCGGGCCCTGCGGCGGTGGCGTGCGCCGTGGTAGCCGGTGTTTGCGCGTACGGCGAGGGCTCCGGCGAGCAGTATCTGCCGGGCGGCGGTGTGCAGCCGCTCCGCCCCGGCCCAGCCGGCCGCGCCCGCGACCGCTTCGGGGACCTCGCGCCACCAGCGGATCTCGTCGCTGGGCACGGCGAGGGAGACCAGGACCTCGCGTGCGGAGGGTGCGGCGCTGCGGGCGAGCGCGGTCAGCGCCTCGGCGAGGAGGTCCTCACTGTCGGGGAAGGCGGTGGTGTCGGGGACCAGGAGGCTCGTCCCGCCGCCGGGCGGGGCCGGTGGGCCCGGTGGGGTCCACCGGCTGTAGCGCCCGGCCGCCCCGCCCCTGCGCTGCCAGCCGTGCCGGCCGAGCAGTGCGCCGAGCACCGCGGGGTCGACGCGGGCGGGGTCCGGGACACCCCAGGGGAGCCGGACTGCATCGCCCCCCGGTCCCGCGGTCCCGACGGGGTGCGGGCGGGTGGCCGGCGGGGTCGCTCCGTCCGCGCAGTCGTCGTATTCGCCCATCGGCCGGTGCATCAGGGTCTCCCTCCCGCCCCTACGCGGGTCATGATCTCGCAGAGCGCCCGGTCGTCGAAGATCCGCGAGGTGGGGATCCGCACGGTCGTCCGGTGCCGGCCCGTCACCGCGTGGCCGGCCAGGTTGGTCCAGTAGCAGCAGTGCCGCAGGTCCAGCCGGTCGTGTCCGGCGCGCAGCCAGTCGTCCTGGCTGCGCGGCACGATCATCACGACGAGGATCTTGTGCACCGACACGGGGGTCCGCGCCAGTTTCACGAGGTGGGCGTTGTCGAGAGTGAAGGCGAATGTCGGTCCCGGCGGGTTCGGCGGGATCTGGTAGGTGCACTTGAGCTGCACCTTTATGGTCACTTCGTCGTCCACGGCATGGCCTGGGGCGCCGTGGCTGACATGCCAGTCGATGCCGTTGTCGGGGAAGGGCTGCGACAGGGAGCACCCCGCCGCGGCCGCGACGGCGTGCAGATGGCCCACCTGGAGCGTCTCCATGCAGGCGGTGGTTGCGAGTGTGCCGCGCAGCGGTTGGATCCGCTGGGACAGCAGCCCGCTCGGTTCGGGCTGCGCGAGCGCCATGGCTGCGTGTGCCTTCCGGGCTGTGCCGATCGGTTCTCCGGGGCGGGCGACGGACAACTTCCGTATCCCTCACCTGTGTTGTCACCGCACCGGAAGGCCCGCAAACGGCGTATCAGGCAAAGGGCGCGGGTATCACCGGACCGGGCAGAGGAATCACACATCTGCCGTTCGGGCACGAGGAGTTCGGGGATGACTCACTGGTACGAGGGGCCGCTGGCCGCTTTTGACACCGAGACAACAGGAGTCGACGTCGAGGGGGACCGGATCGTCTCGGCCGCCCTGGTCGTCCAGGACGCGGCGGGCGGGCGGATGCGCGTGACCCGCTGGCTGGTGAATCCGGGGATACCGGTACCCGTGGGGGCCACCGAGATCCACGGTCTGACCGACGATCACCTTCAGCGCAACGGCCGCTGGCCGGCGCCGGTGGTGGAGGAGATAGCCCGTGCGCTGGCCGAGCAGTGCGCGGCGGGGCGCCCGCTGGTCGTGATGAACGCGCCGTTCGACCTGACGCTGCTGGACCGGGAGCTGAAGCGCCACCGCGCCTCGTCGCTCGGGCCGTATCTGCAGAACTCCCCGCTGTGCGTGCTGGATCCGCGGGTGCTCGACAAGCATCTGGACCGCTACCGCAAGGGCCGGCGGACCCTCACCGATCTCTGCGAGCTGTACGGCGTGGTGCTCGACGGCGCCCACGACGCGGCGGCCGACGCGGCGGCCTCGCTGGAGCTGGTGCGGGCGGTGGGGCGGCGGTTCTCGTCCCGGCTGGACCGGCTGACCCCACCGGAGCTGCACACCTTGCAGGCCGTGTGGCATGCGGCGCAGGCACGTGGGCTGCAGGCGTGGTTCACGAAGAACGGCGCGGCGGAGGCGGTGGATCCGGCGTGGCCGCTGCGTCCGGAGCTGCCCGCCGCGGCGTGACCGGATGCCCGGTGTCCGCTTGCGCACACGCAGAAGCCGGTCCGTCGATTCTGCTGACGGACCGGCTTCTTCCGGGTGGGCGATACTGGGTTCGAACCAGTGACCTCTTCGGTGTGAACGAAGCGCTCTCCCACTGAGCTAATCGCCCGGGAACGGGTTGAACCATACAGGTCTCCGCGGGTCAGGTTCAAACCGCTTCCAGCCAGGCCGCGAGACCCCGCCGCCCGGCACGCATCATCAGGGCGTGATTGGCCCGGAACACCGGGCGTCCGGGTACCGCCAGCAGCCGCATCAGCCGCCGGCGCACCTCGACCTCCTGCTCGTAGACGGCCCGGCTGCCACCGTCGTGCGGGCCGACCGTCCACCGGATCCAGCCGTCCAGATCACCGCTGAGCGTCGCCTCGATCACCCCGGCCCGGGGGTCGCGGCGGCGTTCGCGGACGGTCATGACGAGGTCGTACGGGAGGAGCGAGCGGATGCGGGTGGTGCCGGTGGTGCCGTCGACCGGGGTGACCTCCCGGACCTGCGGCCACCAGCGCGGGTAGTCCTCGGCGCGTTCGAGGATCTCGTACACGGCGCCGGGTGGTGCGGGAAGGTCCCAGACACTCACGAATCGGTAGTGGCTCCAGTCCATGACCCCAGTCTGCTCGTACTCAGCCGGGCAACTGAGTATCCGAGCGCATGTCCGGACCTGTGGCTCGCGCCACACTCGCGTTCATGGAACATGTGCCGCCACCCGCCGAGGAATTGGCGCTCCTCGATCGCGAACTGGCCCGGCTGGACGCCCGCCGGTCCCAGTTGCTGGTTCGCCGTGCCTGGCTGCTGAGCGTGCTGACGCCGCCCGCCGGGCCGCCCGCCGGATCACCGGCTCCGCAGTTCGCCGCCCCGTTCGGGCCGCCCCCGACAGCCCGGCCCGCAGCCCCGTTCGCGCCTCCGCCCGGGTCTCCCGCCGCGGAGGCCGGACCACGCAGCGCGCAGAACGTGCTGCTCACCCTGGGCGGTCTGCTGCTGACGGTCGCGGCGATCGCGTTCACCCTGGTCAGCTGGGGTCACATGGGGATCGCCGGCCGTTCGGCGGTGCTCGCCGTGGTGACGCTCGCGGCGCTCGCCGCCCCCGCCGTGCTGCTGCGCCGCGGGCTGTCCGCGACGGCCGAGTCACTGGGCGCCCTGGCCTCCGTGCTGATGGTCCTCGACGCCTACGCGCTGCACCGGGTCGCGATACCGGACGCCGACGGGCCCGGTTTCGCCGCGGCCGCCTCGACCGTTCTGGCGGTGCTGTGGGCCGGGTACGGGCTGCTGCTCGACCGGCTCCGGCTGCCGCTGCCCCTGGCGGTGGTGAGCGCCCAGCTGCCCCTGCTGCTGTGGGCCTGGTCGGCGGGTGCGGGTGCCTCGGTGTTCGGCTGGGCGCTGCTGCTGACGGCGGCGCTGGACTGCGCGATCGCGGTGCGGGGGCCGGGCCTCGCGGTCCGGGTGACGGCCTGCGTCGGCGGCTGGACGACGGGCCTGCTGGGACTGGCGGTGGCCCTGGGGCAGTCGGTGTCCGCCGATGCGGTGCCGGACGCGCTGGCACCGGCCGCGCTGCTGCTCGCGGGCGCGGTGATCGCACTGTTCGGGGCGTGGCGTGCGCCCCGGGGCCTCGCGGTGGCCGGCGGTGTGCTGGCCGGGTTGTCCGGGGTGGCCGCGGTGGGCGGTGTGCTGCGTGCCGGGATGGCGTGGGACTGGTCGTTGCCGGTGTATCTGCTGTGCGGCGTGGTGCTGTTGGCGTCGGTACGGGCGCCGTTGCCCCGGCCGGTCGGGCAGGGCCTGGTGTGGGCCTCGTCGGCGGTGACCGCGGCCGCGGTGCTGGCCTCGGCGCCGCCGGTCGGGATGTCTCTGATGGGCACGGTGTCGCAGCTGGCCCGCGTGTGGTCCGGCGCTCCGGACGGTGGTGTCCGGGCCGCCCTGGGCACGGAGGGCCTGGCGTGGTCCCGGCTGACCGCGGCCCCGCTGGTGCTGCTGGTGGTGGCCGGTCTGCTCGGCCTGGCGCACCGGTCGTGGGACCGGCTGGTACGCGCGGCCGGTCCGGTGGTCCGGCCGGGTCCGGCCTGGCGGAACGCGGCGGGGACCGTCGCGACGGTGCTCTGCTGGGCGGGGCTCGTCACGTTGCCCGCGGTGCTGGGACTGTCGTACGCGCTGGCCGTGGCGGCGCAGTCGGTGCTGGTCGCCGCGGTGTTCGCGGTGGCGGTGCGGGCGCTGCGCCTCGGGGCGGTTGCCGTGGGGACGGCCGCGCTGGTGTGCGGGCTGGTCGGCGCGGTGAGCACGGGACTCCTCGCACTCGCGGCCCAGGCCACCACGTACGCGGTGTTCGCGGTGCTGCTGCTGGTGTCCGGGGCGGTCGCGGTGCTGCTCGACGACACCGCGACGCCGCCCCGGGGACTGCCGCGGGCCCGGGCGGCGCGCGCGGCGGGGACGCTGCGGATCGCGCAGTCGGTGTCGGCGTGCGGGGCCGTGCTGTGCGCGACGGTGCTCGCCCGTGCGGCCGGGGCGTCGCTGGGACTCGCCGGACACCGGGCGGCACCGCTGATGCTGGCCGTCCCCCTGGTGACGGTGCTGCTCGGGGCCCGGCTGCGGAACCGCCCGTCGGCCCTCCCGGTCGAGCTGACCGGCGCGACGGCGGCCGCGGTGGCGGTGGTCATGGCGGTGCCGGACCGGCCGTTCCTGGCGCTGGTTCTGGCGCTGGGCGGAGTGCTCGCGGCGGGCACGGCCGTACGGGCCGAACGCCGGCCGGTGGCCGGGTACCTGGCGGTGGCGCTGTTCGTCCTGGCGGCCTGGGTGCGGCTCTCGGCCTCGGGGATCTCGGCCCCGGAGGCTTACACCCTGCCGGTGACGGTGCCCGCCCTGGCGGTCGGCGTGCTGCGCAGGCGGCGCGACCCGGAGGCGTCGTCGTGGACGGCGTACGGAGCGGGTCTCACGGTGACGCTGGTGCCGAGCCTCTTCGCGGCCTGGATCGATCCGCACTGGCTGCGGCCGCTGTTGCTCGGTGCGGCGGCCCTGGTGATCACCCTGGCGGGCGCCCGGCTGCGACTCCAGGCGCTGCTGCTGGTCGGTGGCGCGGTGCTGGGCCTGGACGCCGTGCACGAACTGGCGCCGTACGTGGTCCAGGTGGTCGGTGCGCTGCCGCGCTGGCTGCCGCCCGCGGTGGCCGGGCTGCTGCTGCTGATGGTCGGGGCGACGTACGAGCAGCGCCTGCGCGATGCGCGGCGGCTGAAGGAGTCCGTGGGCCGGATGCGCTGACGGTGCGTCGCACGGGGCCGGCCCGATCACGGGACGGCCCCGGGACGCGACCGCGTGAACTCGCCCGTGAGATAGCGCAGTTCGCGCCCGTCGGCACCGCTGCGGGAATTCCCGGCGGAGTTCTCGAATCGTCCGCGACATTGCTCGCGGACGCCGAGGAGCGATCCCTTTCCGGGAATTCCCGCGGCCCCGGAAGTCCGGCCGGCCGGGGTATCCGGATGACCCTCCGGGTTTTGCGGACCCGGACCGTCCGCCACCGCCCGGATTGAATCGTTCGCGAAAGCGCTTGTGAATCATTCACCGGAACACCGGCGGGGGCCGGGAGGCCGGCCGGAAACGGAAAACGCAGAGGGCCCGTAAGACTCTGCGGTCTCACGGGCCCTCTGTCCGGGGTGGGCGATACTGGGTTCGAACCAGTGACCTCTTCGGTGTGAACGAAGCGCTCTCCCACTGAGCTAATCGCCCGGGCGCAGGCCAAACATTACCCCATGTCAGCGGCGCCCCATGACCACCCCCGGGTCACTCGTGGATCTTCCACGGCATGGTGATGCCGAACTTCCAGACGTAGATCCCCACCAGCACCGCGATGATCACCAGGCCGACCGACGTGAGGATGATGTTGCGCCGCCGGACCTTTGGGTCGAGCGCCCGCTGGGCGGCCTCGGTCACCTTCCGCCGGGTCCAGCGGAGCACCAGCTGCGCCCAGACGAACTCGGTCGCCCAGATCGCCATGCCGCCGAAGATCACCAGCCAGCCGGGGCCGGGCAGGGGCAGCATGATGATGCCCGCCACGACCACGGCGAGGCCGACGATGAAGACGCCGACCTGCCAGCTCAGGTGCAGCGTCCTGGACGCCTTGATGAACCCGGGCGCCCTGGAGCCGAGCTCCCGCTCCTTGGTCACACCCTCGGTGACTTCGCCCGTCACGCCGTCCGCCCCGTCCCCCGCACCGGACACCGGTGTCGCCGACGCGGCGTCCCCGTTCCGCACGTCACGCTCCGCATTCATGACAGCCAACCTACCGGAACGGCCTTCATCACCGGAATGGCCGCATAACCGAAAGTTACACACCGCCGTACGAGCTACCTGAAGGAACACAAAAAGGTCAGAGGGGTTTACAACGCCACCGTAGGTGGCATGTCGATTTCGCCGACGTGCGAATCCCCGAGCGCACACTGAGCGAAAGGCCCTGGCGCTTATGAACACCACGGTCAGCTGCGAGCTGCACCTGCGCCTCGTTGTGTCGAGCGAGTCCTCACTGCCTGTACCCGCGGGCCTGCGGTATGACACGGCCGATCCGTATGCCGTGCACGCCACCTTCCATACCGGAGCGGAGGAGACGGTCGAATGGGTATTCGCCCGCGACCTCCTTGCCGAGGGGCTGCACCGGCCCACCGGCACCGGAGACGTCCGCGTCTGGCCATCCCGTAGTCACGGCCAGGGCGTCGTCTGCATCGCGCTGAGCTCCCCAGAGGGCGAAGCCCTGCTCGAAGCCCCGGCGAGGGCCCTGGAGTCGTTCCTGAAGCGGACCGACGCCGCGGTTCCACCAGGCACCGAGCATCGTCACTTCGACCTGGATACGGAGCTCTCACACATCCTGGCCGAGAGCTGAGCCAGGCCGAGAGCTGCACGGCGCCGTCCGACTCGGGGAGACGGCGCCGCGCGGAAAACCTCATAAGGCGGACACCGGCGCCGTCATCACGGAATCCACCGTGGTGACGGCGCCGGTGCGCGCCCGGGGCTCGTGACGCCCCACCTCGCGCCCCGGGGGACGCCCACCGGCCATGGATACCCGCCCGTGGCCGGTATCCGCTCCCCGCACCCCCCACGGGCCGTCTCGGGCCGCTGCGCGGCCCGGCCGAGCCAGTAGAGTCAGCCCGCATCGGCGGACACCCGCCCGCCGGAGGCAGGGAGCTGAAGCGTGCTGATCCCCCACGACACCCGGATCGCCCTCGACACGGTGGTCGAACTGGTGAACACCGCACCCGAGAGCGAGCCGCCGGAGGGCGGGCAGCCGCAGAGCGGGCGGGGCGACGGCCTCGCCGACATCGACGCGCTCTACGACTTCGCGCGGCGCCATCGGATCAGCGGCGTGGACGAGCTCCACGACAAGGACCTGCGGGCGGTACGGGACGTACGGGCGCGCTTCGCCGAGATCTTCGCGACCGACGACGCCCGGACCGCCGCCTCGCTCGTCAACGCGCTCGTCGCCGCCGCCGGCACCACGCCCCAGCTCAGCAATCACGACGGCTACGACTGGCATGTTCACTACTTCGCCCCGGACGCGTCGATCGCCGACCACCTCGCCGCCGACTGCGGCATGGCGCTGGCCTTCATCGTGGTGGCCGGCGAGCAGGAACGGCTGCGCAGGTGCGAGGCACCGGACTGCCGGCACGCCTTCGTGGACCTGTCCCGCAACCGCTCCCGCCGCTACTGCTCCAGCCGCACCTGCGGCAATCGTCTGCATGTGGCCGCGTACCGGGCACGCCGCAAGGAAGCGGCCGGCTGACCGCTCACAGCATGAAGAGATCGTGCAGCGCGGCCATCAGCAACAGGCTGCCGACCACCGCGAGGAAGATCATCAAAGGCGGCTGGGAGAGCGCGAAGAGGCAGCCGCGCGGCTCTTCGTCAGGGCTTGCGGGGACATCGCCCCGGGAGGTGTCGACCATCTCAGGACGATCATGACTCAGACCACCCCCCGTTGGCGATCAACACGCCTTTTCACACCGGGAGTTCACCCACCCCGGCACCGGCCCGGATTCGCTCCGGCGTCCGATCTCCCGCCACACATTCGGCGCCGCACCCGGAGCGCCACGCATCCCAACTCCCCCGAGGGGAACGCCGGGACATCGTCGTCACTGGTCAACTCAGTCCGGCACGCAGCGAATTCGGGATGGAGCCGGCACACCCCGGCGGCTTCCGCCCCGCCGTCTCAGCGCGGTGTCGAGCTGGACGCCCGCACCACGAGCTCCGGCTGGAGCACCACACTGCGGTGCTCGTGCGTGCCGCCCTCGTCGTCCGACTCCTCCAGCAGGAGCTCCGCGGCCATCCGCCCCATGACGACTGCGGGCTGGCGCACCGAGGTGAGCGGTACCGCGGCGGCGGCGGCGAATTCGATGTCGTCGTAGCCGACGATGGCGATGTCCTGCGGCACCCGGACGCCCGCCGCGTACAGCGCCTGGAGCACCCCCAGGGCGAGCAGGTCGTTGGCGCAGAACACCGCGGTCGGCCGGGGCACCAGGCCGAGCAGCCGGGCCCCGGCATCGCGCCCCGCCGCCACGTCCAGCCGGTCGGAGGGGATCTCGACGAGCGCCTCGGGCGGCAGCCCGGCGTCCGCGAGGGCCGCCAGGGCGCCTTCGCGCCGGTCCCGGATCTGATGGAGGTCGCCCGGACCGCTGACGTAGGCCACCGAACGGTGGCCGGCCGAGACCAGATGGCCGACGGCGAGGGAGCCGCCGCGGACGTCGTCGACGGAGACCGCGCAGGTCCCCGTGCCCGGCGCCACCCGGTCCACCAGCACATGGGGGATCCGGTGGCGGGCGAACGCCTCCAGGTTCCGGCCGCTCGCGTCGGCCGGGGTGATCAGGACGCCGCAGACCCGTTGTTCGGCGAAGAGCCCGAGGTACTCGGCCTCCTCCGTCGGGCTCTGGTCGCTGTTGCAGACCATGACACCGAGACCGGCCGCCCGGGCGGCGCGCTCGGCGCCGCGGGCCACGTCCACGAAGAACGGGTTGCCCATGTCCAGGACGAGCAGGGCCATGATCCGGCTGCGGCCCGCCCTGAGCTGGCGCGCCGACTCGCTCCGTACGTAACCGAGTTCCTCGATGGCGGCGAGCACCCGGGCGCGGGTCTCCGGCAGCACCGCCTCGGGCCGGTTGATCACGTTGGACACGGTGCCCACGGAGACTCCGGCCTCCCGGGCCACATCCTTGATCCCTGCCACACGCGCCACTTGCCTGCCCCACTGCTGCCATCGTCCGCACCGGTCCGCGGCGTGTCCCCATCGTACGGATGGCGTCGCGGGGCGGACCGGTCCCGTACCGGAGAGCCCGGCTCCCCGAGCCGCCCGTCTCCCACGGATGAACTGTTTCAATCCGGTCGCCACAAGCTAGCTCTGCGTCTGTACACCGTCAACAATCGCCCATGAATCGATTCATCGCCCATGAGCCGACTGCCCCGGCCCTCCGCGGCCGGGGCAGAGACAGAGATCAGATTCCGTGCTTCTTCAGGATGGCCTCGATGTCGCTGAAGTCCTCGCCCGGCGCGGCGGCGGACTGCTGCCGGGGCTTCGCCTTCGGCTGCGCCCTCGTCCCCTGGGTGCCGGCGCCCAGGGAAGGCGCCGAGGCCGCGGGGGCGACCGCCTCGCCCTGCGCTCCCCGCGCGGCGGCCCGGCGTTCCTTGCGGGTGCCGCCGCCGCGGCGCTCGATCGCCCGGGTCGTCATGAACAGCAGCCACGCCACGCCGAGCAGCCCGAAACCGAGCCAGACACTCGGCTTGAAGGCGATCCCGGCGACCCAGTCCACGATCCCGGTCAGGACCAGCGCGATCGGGACGAGGGAGTAGGCGGCGATGCGGGTCGCGGCGAGGAAACGCTTTCGCCAGGCGGTGACGGCGGCGATGCCCAGGCCCGCCGCGGACACCGCGGAGCAGATGGTCTCGGCAAGCATCGGTGCCTCCTGGCTGCACGGGGAAACGTCCCTTCCATCCTGCACCGGTGACCGGCCCGGTGGCCACGATCCGGGACGGCATCAGGGACATTTCAGGGCCGGGATCCTCCCCAGGTGCCGATCGGCGCCGGGCCGGCCGTTCGCGGCCCGGTGGGCCGGGTGCCGATTGGGAGGCTCGCGCACGCCCTGGGAGACTGGCCGCATGAGCGATTCCACCCCTGCGGCCCCCGTCGTCCTCGACGTCTGGTGCGAGCTCCAGTGCCCCGACTGTCACCAGGCCCTCACCGATGTGCACGCCCTGCGGGCCAAGTACGGCGACCGGCTGGAGGTGCGGCTGCGGCACTTCCCGCTGGAGAAGCACAAGCACGCCCATGCCGCCGCGCAGGCCGCCGAGGAGGCCGCCGACCAGGGGAAGGGCTGGCCGTACATCGAGGCGGTGCTCGCCCGTACCGACGATCTCGCCCGCACCGGTGAGCCGCTGCTCGTCGAGGTGGCACGGGAACTCGGCCTGGACCCCGAGGAGATGGACACCGCACTCATCGACGGACGCCACATGCTGATCGTCGACGCCGACCAGGCCGAGGGCAAGGCGATCGGCGTCACCGGCACCCCGACGTATGTGATCGGCGACGAGCGGCTGGACGGCGGAAAGAGCCAGGACGGGCTGCGCGGGCGGATCGAGGAGATCGCCGACCGGCTGCTCGCCGAGCGCGGCTGAGCGGCCCGGTCCTCAGAGGTTCTTGACCAGGTTGTACCGAGTCGTCCGGTAGCCGAGCGACTCGTACAGCCGCAGGGCAGGTGTGTTGGACGCGAGAACGTGCAGTCCCAGCCGGTCGTCGCCCGCGCCGAGCGCGATGCGTTCCGCGTGGAGCATCAGCGCCCGGCCGTACCCCCGCCCCCGGAACTCCGCACGCACCTCGACGTCGAAGACGTAGCCCACCGGCATCCCCGGATGCATTTCGTACCGCGCCACCCAGACATGTCCCACGGTCTCGCCCTCGTGCACGAGGACGTGCATATGCGTCCCCTCGGTGGCGAGGCCGTGCGGCAGGTGCCGGGCGTGGCTGGTCCCGGCCTTCCGCATGGCCTGGTCCACGGGGACTCCGCGTTCGATCCAGGTCTGCGCGTACTCGGTGATCGCGTCGCGCTCCCAGTGCGCGAACTCCTCCTCCGTCATCGGCCGGACGCCGACGGAACCGGGCAGGGCGGGCGGGGCCGATTCCAGTTGTTTGACCATGTTCCGGCTGCGCTCGGTGTACCCCAGCGTGGTGGCGAGCGCGTGCCCCGCCGGATCGTCCGCCGGGACCATCACGCTCATCCGGGTGCAGCCCCAGCCGCGCAGCACCTCTTCGGCCGCCAGCGCCGCGATGGTGCCGCGACCGCGCCTGCGGCGGGACTCGTCGATGTGCAGGGAGCGCAGTACGCCCGCCTTCGCGCCGAAACCCGGATCGGTGCCGATCTCGACGGCGCCGACGGGCCGC
This sequence comes from Streptomyces sp. CLV115, assembly GCF_038448545.1. Classification (NCBI taxonomy): domain Bacteria; kingdom Bacillati; phylum Actinomycetota; class Actinomycetes; order Kitasatosporales; family Streptomycetaceae; genus Streptomyces; species Streptomyces sp. CLV115. The sequence continues at coordinate 58,491 of NZ_JBCEWQ010000005.1, read as the reverse complement.
CCGTTGTCGCACACGTCGTACGTGCGGGTCTGCGCACCGTCGGCGCCTTGCTGGATCGGCCCGGTCGGCCGGAGGGTGGTGGTCATCGGAGATGTTCTATCCACTGGAGCCCGGCTCGTCACCCGATTTCCGGGGCGGACATGCCCGGCTCTACGGGTCGAGGTCGTTTCCGGCCCGCTCGTCGAAGATCCGCATCGCCTTGGCGGTCACGGGGCCGACCCCGCCGGGCAGCTCCCTGCCGTCCACCCGGCCGACGGCCTGCACATCGCGCAGGGTGGAGGTGAGGAAGATCTCCTCGGCCCGCTCCAGGACGTCGAACGGCAGCTCGGTCTCCTGAGCGCCCGTCCACTCCGCGGCCAGCGCGCGGGTGATCCCGGCGAGGCAGCCGGAGGCGACCGGCGGGGTGTGCAGCTGCCCGTCGAGGACGACGAAGACATTGGACCCGGTGCCTTCGCAGAGCTGCCCCGCGGTGTTGGCGAAGAGCGCCTCCGAGGCACCGTGCTCGTGTGCGCGGGCGAGGGCGACGACGTTCTCGGCGTACGAGGTGGTCTTGAGGCCGGTGAGCGCGCCGCGTTCGTTGCGCGTCCAGGGGACGGTGATCACGGCGGTGGTGTCGGGACGGCGGGCCGCCTCGCCGAGGGCGACGACGAGGCCGGGTCCGGCGTCGCCGCGGTCGGAGCCCAGCGGGGAGAGCCCGCCGGTGTAGGTGATGCGGAGCCTGCCGAGTGCCATCGGGTTGGCGTCGACGACGTCGGCGCAGGCGCGGCGGACCTCGTCGAGGTCGGGGTCGGGGAGTCCGAGGCCGCGGGCCGAACGGGTCAGCCGGTCGAGGTGGCGGGTGAGGGCGAAGGGCCTGCCGCCGACGGTCTTGACCGTCTCGAAGATGCCGTCCCCCACGGTGAGTCCGTGGTCGAGCACGGACACCCTGGCGTCTTCGGCGTCGCGCAGTTCGCCGTTGACCCAAATCCTCATCACGCGGTCCTTCCTGTTGTTCCGTGATCGCCCGATGCCACAGCGAGCAGCCGGGACGCCTTGAGTTCGGTCTCGTCCCACTCGCGTTCCGGATCGGAGCCCCAGGTGATGCCGGCCCCGGTGCCGAAGCGGAGGACCGGCGCGGGACCGGTCCGGTCGATCCAGAAGGTACGTATGCCGACGGCGAGCGAGGCGGTGCGGCGATCGGCGTCGACCCAGCCGATGCCCCCGCAGTAGGGCCCGCGCGGGGCGGTCTCCAGCTCCTCGATGATCCGCAGGGCGCTGGACTTGGGTGCTCCCGTGACGGAGCCGGGCGGGAACGCGGCGCCGAGGAGTCCGGGCCAGCCGACGCCCTCGGCGAGCTCACCGCGCACGGTGGAGACGAGGTGGACCAGGCCGGGGTGCTTCTCGACCACGCAGAGGTCGGGAACGGTGACCGACCCGGTCGCGCAGACCCGGCCCAGGTCGTTGCGGACCAGGTCGACGATCATCACGTTCTCCGCGTGGTCCTTCTCCAGCAGATCGTCCTCGGTGCGCCCGGTGCCCTTGATCGGTCCCGATTCGACGGTCCGGCCGTCCCGCCTCAGGAAGAGTTCGGGGGACGCGGTGGCCGTCTCCACGCCGTGCGCGGGCAGCCGGATCGTGCCCGCGTACGGGGCGGGGTTGCCGCGGGCCAGCAGCGCGGTCAGCGCGTCCACGTCGGCGGCGTCCGGATCGGGCAGCGGCGCGGTCAGCACCCGGCAGAGGTTGGCCTGGTAGACCTCGCCCGCCGCGATGTACTCGCGGATCCGCCGTACGCCCGCGATGTACGCGGCGCGGTCCAGGGACGAGGTCCAGTCACCGGCCGCGGGCCCGTGCCAGGCACCTGGCACGGGGGCGGGCACCGCTTCGGTGCGTACGGAGCCGAAGCGCGCGCAGACGAGGCGGCCCTCGAAATCGGCGGATACGGCCCAGAACCCGGATGATTCAAGGGCTGCGGGATCACTGGTCACGTCCCGCAGATCGGACGCGACGAGGCCGCCGAAGCGGGCTATTGGGGCGAGGTCGTGCACGTCGTCGAGTCTAGGGCGGGCCGCGATGACCTGCGCCGGGCAGGCGCACCTCAGCACGCTGCACAAACGCGTTTTTGTACTGGCCCGGGAATCCGCTAGAGTTCAACACGTCGCCGGGACACGCAAGTGAACCGGGAAAGACAAGCGGACGTAGCTCAGTTGGTAGAGCGCAACCTTGCCAAGGTTGAGGTCGCCAGTTCGAACCTGGTCGTCCGCTCGCAGAAAGTGGGGGATCTTCCCGAGCCCTCACTCCTGGTGGAGTGGCCGAGAGGCGAGGCAACGGCCTGCAAAGCCGTCTACACGGGTTCAAATCCCGTCTCCACCTCCAAGGACGATTAGCTCAGCGGGAGAGCGCTTCCCTGACACGGAAGAGGTCACTGGTTCAATCCCAGTATCGTCCACTGGTCCGCAAGGATCCCCGCGCGATTAGCTCAGCGGGAGAGCGCTTCCCTGACACGGAAGAGGTCACTGGTTCAATCCCAGTATCGCGCACGCAGTACACGCAGGTTCACCCTGCGCGATTAGCTCAGCGGGAGAGCGCTTCCCTGACACGGAAGAGGTCACTGGTTCAATCCCAGTATCGCGCACCACCAGAAGCCCCGGTCGACTCGACGACCGGGGCTTCGTCGTTCCCGGCCAGCGGACTAGGGCTCGGACGACGCACCGCGGGCCCGGACGGAACGCGTCCGGGCCCGCGGTCACGCACTCAGCAGTGGTGTCCCGTTCAGGTGGTGTCCCGTTCAGGTGGTGTCCCGTTCAGGACGAGAAGAGCATGCGGCCGAAGCTCTTGTGGCGGTAGTGACCGCCGTGGCCGCCCTGGTACTGCGGGGCGCCCCAGGCGGGCGCCGGGGCGGCCGGGTACGCCTGCGGGGCCGGCGGTGCGGGCGGGGCCTGCTGCGTCCACTGCGCCTCGATGCGGGTGAGGGACTCCAGCTCGCCGTAGTCGAGGAAGATTCCCCGGCAGCCGCTGCACTGCTCGATCTGTATGCCGTTGCGGTTGTACGTGTGCATCTGTGCGTGGCACTTGGGACACTGCATGGTTCGGCTCACTCCTCGCCGTCGGGTCGCCGTCGCCGGAATTCATGCCCGCCGACGGTCGGTTCAGCCTACGACGAGTGTTCGGCGCCCAACTCGGGCGGGAGAGATGCAATTCGGGCACAGGCGTCGATCATTGTTTCTTCCACCTCATCCGGAGTCCGGCCCTCCACGGCCGACTTGGCGAATGCCAGCGCGGCGGCCTGCACGGTCAGCGCGCGGGCCGGCACATCCAGGTCCGGCCAGGGGTCGCCCTCGGCGCACACGGCGGGGCCGCCCGCCGCCCGGTAGGCGTCCAGGAAGCGGAGCCAGACCTCGGGGGGCAGGATCCCGGCCGCGTACCAGGCCGCGGGGCGGGCGAGGTCCCAGGCGGGATCGCCGAGACCGGCGTCGTCCACGTCGATGAGCAGCCAGGGTCCGTGCGGGGCCGGGTGGCGGACGAGTTGGCCCAGGTGCAGATCGCCGTGGCAGAGGAAGCGCGACCTGTGCGGGGGTGCGGCGGCCTCGTCGCGGGCCCAGGCCGGCAGCCGGCGCCAGGCTTCGAGTACGGGGGCGGTGGCCGGGTCGCCGGGCCGGGCGGCGCGCATCCGGGCGACGGCGTGTGCGGCCTTCGCGGGGCCCCGCATGGGCGGGAGCGCGAGGGAGGCCGGGGCCGGGGTCCGGTGCAGCCCGGCCAGCAGAACGGCGGCCTCCTCCCAGGGGGCGGTGTCCGGGTCGCCGGGGTCGACGGGCCGGCCGTGGGGCCAGAGGGTGACCGGGCGGCCGTGGAGGGTGGCGGGCGGTGCGCAGGGGCCCGGTGGCAGCGGGGCGAGCAGGATGCCGGTGAGACGGGGGTCGTTCGCGAGGGTGAGGCGGCTGAGCAGGCCGGGGGTGTCCGTGTCGGGGGCGTGGGCCTTGGCGACGACGGCCCCGCTGCGGACCACCGTGCCGTCCGCACGGTCCGCGAGCACCGTCGGAGGCGAGCAGGCGCACCGGGCTCCGGGGTGTTCGTGGGCGACCCGATGGGCGAGATCGCCCAGCGCGCGTACGACTGCGGTGGTCACGGTCTCCCCCGGTGGCGGACTGGTACGGGCGGGTCCGGTCCGCACCGGGCCCGCCGACGAGCGTACGCGCGCCGGAGCCGGTCGTGGACGGCGGTGAACGCCACCGCGCCCGAAGTCTTCGCGGGGAGGGTTTCCCGGGGCGGCGAGGAACGCTGATGCGCCGGAACGATGCTCGGGGCGACGGTGAACGCCGCTGTGCCCGAAGGGTGCACGGCCCGCCGGCACGGTCGCCCGGCCGTGAACGGCTCCGGAAAGCGCGATGTCCGGTCAGCTCCCCAGCTGACCGGACAAACGCTGCCGTCCGCCGCACCCCCGTCCCCACGGGGTTGTTGGCCGGATGTCCCGGTCCGGACCGCTCTTCCGGACCCGGGGCGCCGCTCAGCGCCCCAGCATCACGCCCACGGACGACGCCTGTGTGACCACTGCGTCCCAGCCGCCGAAGACGACCACGAGCAGGGCCGCCAGAGGAAGAACCATCGCCGTCGCCACCAGCGGGTGGCGCGTGCCGGAGGACGGGCGGCTGCCGAACGAGGCTTGGGCCCTGCGTCCTGCGCGGATCATGGTCCGCGGTGCCGTGTCCGCCATGGTTCCTCTCCTGACTCGATGTGGGGCGGCGGGCGTGTGACCTCGGGGGACGAGTATTGCGCCCGCCGCTTGACCTCAACATTAGGGACGCGGCGCGCTGCGGGCGTCATGCCCGCGTACCGATTGCCGGGCCTCCCGGAGGATGAGCCCCGGGCCGTCGGTGTACTCCCCTGGGTGGAGACCGGGCGCCCGACCCCGGGGACATCCCGGAGGGGTACCCGAATCGGCGCGATGGTCGCGCGGCACCGGAGCCGCTGTGCGACGCGGCCGACCGGCCCGCGCGGCGACGGGAACCGTGACTTCACTCACCCTTCCCCCTCCCTCTTTCCGGCGGCCCTCCCCCGGTGCGCCGACGGAGGCCGCGGGCGCGTGTCCCGGCCGAGGCCGGCGTCGTACGGCGGATGTCCAAAGTCGCTCCAACCACCGCTCGCCGCAACCGTCTTGGGGTCCGGGCCCGTCCGGCACGGCAACCGTCCGGGCCCCATGCCCCGTCAGGGAGCGGACCGCGCACGGACAATCGATGGGCCGGTGAGGGCGCGGCCTCTGAGCACCCCGGGCGCCGGGTACGTAAGCTGTGCCTCGTCAGGCGGACCAGGCAGCGGGGATGGGCAGACATGGCGATGATGCGGCTCCGGCGCGAGGACCCGCGTGTCGTCGGCTCGTTCAGGCTGCACCGGCGGCTCGGCGCGGGCGGCATGGGTGTCGTCTACCTGGGCTCGGACCGGCGGGGCCAGCGGGTGGCGCTGAAGGTGATCCGCCCGGATCTGGCGGAGGATCAGGAATTCCGCTCCCGTTTCGCCCGCGAGGTGTCCGCCGCACGGCGGATCCGGGGCGGCTGCACGGCGCGCCTGGTGGCCGCGGACCTGGAGGCGGACCGTCCGTGGTTCGCCACACAGTACGTACCGGGCCCCTCGCTGCACGACAAGGTCGCCGAGGAGGGGCCGCTGTCGGCGGCCGAGGTCGCCTCGATCGGGGCCGCGCTCTCCGAGGGCCTGGTGGCGGTGCACGAGGCCGGGGTCGTCCACCGCGACCTGAAGCCGTCGAACATCCTGCTCTCCCCCAAGGGCCCCCGGATCATCGACTTCGGGATCGCCTGGGCGACCGGGGCCTCCACTCTCACCCACGTCGGCACGGCGGTGGGATCGCCGGGGTTCCTGGCGCCCGAGCAGGTGCGCGGCGCGGCCGTGACGCCCGCGACCGATGTGTTCTCGCTCGGGGCCACGCTCGCCTACGCGGCCATGGCCGACTCGCCCTTCGGGCACGGCAGTTCCGAGGTGATGCTGTACCGCGTGGTGCACGAGGAGGCCCAGTTGCGCGATGTGCACGATGCCCTCGCACCGCTGGTGAGCGCCTGTCTGGCGAAGGACCCGGAGGAGCGGCCGAGCACGCTCCAACTCTCCATGCGGCTCAAGGAGATCGCGGCGCGGGAGGCGCAGGGGCTGCACGAGAGCCGGCCGCCCGTGCAGCGTTCGGCGCAGGAGCTGGACCGGCCGACCGGCCGTCTCGACGGCCCGTACACCGAGCAGCAGACCCGGCGGTCGGCTCCTCCCCCGCCCCGTCAGCAGAAGCAGAAGCAACCGCAGGGCAGCAGGCCCTCCTCCTCGCGGTCCTCCGCTCCCCGGACCGGTGGTTCACGCCCCCAGCAGCATCAGCCGCCGCGCAACACCACCCGGTCCGGGCGGCGCCCGCAGGGTACGAACGGGGCGAACGGCCGGCCGGGAACGCGGCCCGGGGCCCGCACGACTTCGGCGGGGCTGCGTCCCGCCAACCCTCGGCTGCTGCGTCAGCGGCTCGTCGTCTTCGTCGTGGTGACGCTGCTGGTGGCGCTCGGCATCGCGGCGGCCCAGGGCTGCCAGGGGCCGTCCCGGGGGCTGGGGACGGATCCGGGCCCCCGGCAGGACCGGAGCCACGCACTGATCGAGACGCCGTCCCAGGGCCTGCGGCCGGAGACGCCCTAGCCGGGCGGCTGCTCGGTCAGCCGCCCATGCGGTCGCCCGGTCAGTTCTGCGGGCGGCCCGATGCCACCGCGTAGAAGGCGACCGCCGCGGCCGCGCCCACGTTGAGCGAGTCGACGCCGTGCGCCATCGGAATGCGTACCCATTCGTCGGCGGCGACCAGGGCCCGGGTCGACAGTCCGTCGCCCTCGGCGCCCAGCATCAGTGCCACCCTGTCCATCCGGTGCGGTGCCGCCTCGTCGATGCTGCCGGCCTTTTCGTCCGGGGTCAGCGCGAGGAGCCGGAAGCCCGCTTCCCGTACGGTCTCCAGGTCCTTGGGCCAGGTGCCGAGACGGGCGTAGGGGACGGAGAAGACCGCGCCCATCGAGACCTTGACGGAGCGCCGGTAGAGCGGGTCGGCGCAGTCCGGGGAGAGCAGCACGGCGTCCATGCCGAGGGCGGCGGCGCTGCGGAAGATCGCCCCGATGTTGGTGTGGTCGTTGACGGCCTCCATGACGACGACCCGGCGGGCCGTCGTCAGCAGCTCGTCGGCCGTCGGCAGCGGCTTGCGCTGCATCGAGGCGAGCGCGCCGCGGTGCACGTGGTAGCCGGTGACCCGCTCGGCGAGTTCGGGACTGACCGCGTACACCGGGGCCGGGACCTCGTCGATGACGTCCCGCATGAGGTCGACCCACTTCGCCGAGAGCAGCATCGAGCGCATCTCGTAACCGGCGTGCCTGGCGCGCCTGATGACCTTCTCGCCCTCGGCGATGAAGAGGCCCTCCGCGGGCTCTCGCCTGCGCCGGAGTTCGACGTCGGTCAGTCCGGTGTAGTCACGCAGTCGGGGGTCGTCGGGGTCGTCGACGGTGATGAGATCAGCCACGGGTTTGATACTGCCTTGTCCGGTGTGTGGTGCCAACGGCTCGGAGGAAGATCCGTTACCGCTGGTTACTCGGTGAGGGTGCGGGCGGTGTCCGGGCCGGCTACTCGGCGGGGCGTGGTGCGGTGCCGGTGCCGACCGCGACGACATCGCCGATGACGATGACCGCGGGGGGACGTACGTCCTCGGCGGCGGCCCGTTCGGCGACGGTCGCGAGCGTCGCGTCGACGCGGCGCTGGGCGGCCGTGGTGCCCTCCTGGACCAGGGCGACCGGGGTGTCCGGGGACTTGCCGTGGGCGACGAGGGCCGCGGCGATGGCGCCGATCTTGTCGACGGCCATCAGCAGGACCAGGGTGCCGCGCAGCCGGGCGATCGCCTCCCAGTCGACCAGCGAGCGCTCGTCGTCGGGGGCGACATGGCCGCTGACGACGGTGAACTCGTGGGCGACCCCGCGGTGGGTGACGGGGATTCCGGCCGCGCCGGGCACGGAGATCGAGCTGGAGATGCCGGGGACGACGGTGCACGGGATGCCCTCGGCGGCGAGCGCCTGTGCCTCTTCCATGCCCCGGCCGAAGACGAACGGGTCGCCGCCCTTGAGCCGTACGACGGCCTTGCCGGCCCTGGCGTGCTCGATGAGCGCCTGGTTGATCGCCTCCTGTGCCATGAAGCGGCCGTAGGGGATCTTCGACGCGTCGATCACCTGGACGTGCGGCGGCAGTTCGTCGAGCAGGTCGCGCGGGCCGAGCCGGTCGGCGATGACGACGTCGGCCTCGGCGAGGAGGCGGCGGCCGCGCACCGTGATCAGGTCGGGGTCGCCGGGGCCGCCGCCGACCAGGGAGACTCCGGGGGCGGGCCGGGTGCGGTGGTGCGGGGCGGCGAGCGTGCCGTCGCGCAGTCCCTCGACAATGGCGTCGCGGACGGCGGCGGAGTGGCGCGGGTCGCGGCCCTGGGCGTCGGTGGACAGGACGGCGACGGTCACGCCTTCGCTGCGGCCGGTCGCCGGCGTCCAGGCGGTCGCCACATCGGCGTTGTCGCTGCGCACGCACCAGGTGCGGGTGCGCTCGGCCTCGGCGGACGCGGCGTCGTTCGCGGCGTCGTCGTCGGTGGCGATGAGCGCGTACCAGGTGTCTGTCAGGTCCCCGTCCTCGTACCGGCGGCGCTCCCAGCGGATCTCACCGGCGTCGGCCATCGCCTCGACGGCCGGGGTCGCGGACGGCGACACGAGGGTGATGTCGGCGCCGGCCGCGATGAGCGTGGGCAGGCGGCGCTGCGCGACCTGGCCGCCGCCGACGACGACGACGCGGCGCCCGCTCAGGCGCAGTCCGACGGGGTACGCGGGGTGATCGGCGTGCTCGGCCATGGCGGTGCGGACTCCTCGTGCGGTGCGGGGTGCGGGCCGCTGCGACGGTGGAGCGGCTGTGACGTGCGGTTTTGTGGGCGTGGGTCCACGATACGGGGTGCGTCGGGGCGGGGGCTGTCCCGCCCGAGACCGTGGCCCCTGCCGGAAACCACGTACCCGGCCCGGCGCTCGTGGCGCCGGGCCGGGTCGGCCGTGGCCGGGTACTACTTCTCGGTGACGCCCGCCGAGTCGAACGTCGCCACTTCGTGCATCGCCCGCGCCGCGCTCTGCACGATCGGCAGCGCCAGCAGCGCCCCGGTGCCTTCGCCGAGGCGGAGGTCGAGGTCGACCAGCGGGCGCAGGCCCAGCTTGTTGAGGGCGGCGACGTGGCCGGGCTCGGCGCTGCGGTGGCCCGCGATGCAGGCGGCGAGGGCCTCGGGGGCGATCGCCCGCGCGACCAGGGCCGCGGCGCCCGCGCTGACGCCGTCCAGGATGACGGGTGTACGGAGCGAGGCGCCGCCCAGCAGGAAGCCCGCCATCGCGGCGTGCTCCAGGCCGCCGACCGCGGCGAGCACGCCGATCGGGTCGGACGGGTCGGGCTGGTGCAGTTCGAGGGCACGGCGTACGACGTCGACCTTGCGGGCGTGCATCTCGTCGTTGATGCCGGTGCCGCGACCGGTCACCTCGGCCGGGTCCATGCCCGTGTACACGCAGATCAACGCGGCGGACGCCGTGGTGTTGGCGATGCCCATCTCGCCGGTGAGCAGGCCCTTGTTGCCTGCCGCGACCAGATCGCGGGCGGTCTCGATGCCGACCTCGATCGCGGCGAGCACCTCCTCGCGGGTGAGCGCGGGGCCGGTGGTGAAGTCGGCCGTTCCGGCGCGCACCTTGCGGGGCAGCAGGCCGGGCGTCGCGGGCAGCTCCATGGCCACACCGACGTCGACCACGCACACCTCGGCGCCCACCTGGGCCGCGAAGGCGTTGCAGACCGCGCCGCCGCCGAGGAAGTTGGCGACCATCTGGCCGGTGACCTCCTGCGGCCAGGCCGTGACGCCCTGGGCGTGCACCCCGTGGTCGCCCGCGAAGATCGCGACGGCCGCGGGCTCGGGAATCGGCGGCGGGCACATCCGGGACAGCCCGGACAGCTGCGCCGAGATGATCTCCAGCATGCCGAGTGCACCGGCGGGCTTGGTCATCCGCTTCTGGCGTTCCCACGCCTCGCCGAGCGCCTTGGCGTCCAGCGGGCGGATGTTGGAGATGGTCTCCTGCAGCAGGTCGTGCGGCTCCTCGCCGGGCAGGGCGCGGCGGCCGTAGGTCTCCTCGTGGACGACCCAGGACAGCGGGCGGCGCTTGGACCAGCCCGCCTGCATCAGCTCGGGCTCCTCGGGGAACTCGTCGACGTAACCGACGCAGAGGTAGGCCACGACTTCGAGGTGCTCGGGCAGGCCGAGGGCCCGGACCATCTCACGCTCGTCGAAGAAGCTGACCCAGCCGACACCGAGGCCCTCGGCGCGGGCGGCGAGCCAGAGGTTCTCGACGGCGAGTGCGGAGGAGTACGGGGCCATCTGCGGCTGGGTGTGCCGACCGAGGGTGTGGCGGCCGCCGCGAGTGGGGTCCGCGGTGACGACGATGTTCACCGGGGTGTCGAGGATGGCCTCGATCTTCAGTTCCTTGAACTGCTTGGCCCGGCCCTTGGGCAGCGACTTGGCGTAGGCGTCGCGCTGACGCTGTGCCAGTTCGTGCATGGAGCGGCGGGTCTCCGCCGAGCGGATGACGACGAAGTCCCAGGGCTGCGAGTGGCCGACGCTGGGCGCCGTGTGCGCGGCTTCCAGGACGCGGAGCAGAACCTCGTGCGGGATGGGGTCGCTGCGGAAGCCGTTACGGATGTCACGGCGCTCACGCATGACGCGGAGCACCGCCTCGCGCTCGGCGTCGTCGTAGCCGGGGGCCGGCGGGCCGGCAAGGGCCGCGGCCTCTTCGGACCCGGACGCCTCGGGGGCGTCGGAGGCGTCCGGCGCCTCGGGCGCCCCGTCTCCAGCGGCTTCCGGCTCAAGGGCCGGGGCCGGGGCCGCCTCGGCGGGCTCCTGGGCCCGGACTTCGGCAGGCAGGGCCTCGACGGGCAGGGCTTCGGGCTGCGCGGCGGCCACCGGGCCGGGCTCCGCGACGGGACCGGCCTCCACGGCCTCCGCGGGGGCCGTGATGTCCGGGGTCTCGATCACCTCGGGGCCCTGTTCGGGCTCCGGCTCGGACACCGCCGGAGCCTCGGCCACGGGGGCCGCGGCGGGCTCGGCGACCTCGGCGGTCACGGCGGGCTCGACCGTCTCGGAGGTCTCGACGACGGCCTCGGCCGCGACGGGCTCCGCCGGCGCCACGGGCCCCATGGCGATCGGGACGCGCTCGGGCTCGGGCTCGGGCTCTGCCACGACCTCGACCTCGACCTCGGCTTCGGGCTCGGGCTCCGCCGCGACGTTCTCCTCGGCCACGGGGGTCGGGGCCAGGTGCGGAGTCGTCGGCACCGAACCTTCCACGGGCACGAACTGACCCATGGGGACGGCTTGTGCGCCTTCCTGCGGCGCGATCGCTTCGGCGGCGATCTCGGCCGGGCCCTCTGCCGGGATCTCTGCGGGCGTCCCGGCCTCGGCCGGTACCGGTTCGGCGGCGGGAGCCGGAGCAGCCACGGCCTCCGGTGCCGCGACCTGAGCGGGCTGGGCGGGCTGGGCGGGCTGGGCATCGGGCACCGGCGCCGACTCGGCGACCGGCACCGAGGCGGCGGGCACCGAAACGACGGCCTCCGAAACCACCGGCTCCGGAACGACCTGCTCGGGAGCGGACTGCTCGGGGACGACCTGCTCGGGGACGGCCTGCTCCTGGACGGCCTGCTCCTGGACGGCCTGCTCCGGAACGACCGATTCTGCTGCCACGGGTGCGGTCTCCGGCTGCGGGGCCTGGGCCTGGGCCCCCCACGGGCTACCGCCCTGCGGCAGGATCTCGCCGAGCTGCGGGCCCGGCAGCGCCGACGCGTCGTCGGTCGGCAGCTCGAAGTACTCCGGGCCGGTGGTCGGCGGTCCGGCGTGGCGTGCGGGGGCCTGAGGGCGGGCCTGCGCCTGGGGCGCGCCCGCGGGTCCGCGGTCGGCGAGCGAACGCACGACTCCGCCGGTCGGCGCACCGCCGTAGGACGGCGTGCCGTCGGGCACGACCGGGCCGCGGTGCAGCGGCCGCCGCGCCGGGTTCTGGGTCTGGGCGGCCGGAGCGGGGGCGGAGGCCGGGATGCGCACGCCCGTCAGGTCGACCGAACCGGAGTCGCGGCCACCGGACTCGTGGGTTCCCTGGCCGGTTTCGGGCAGCTGCTCCGCCACCGCCTGCTGTGCGGCGTGCGCCTCAGCGGCCTGAGCCTGGGCCTGGGCGGGCTCCTGCACCTGGACCTGGACGGGGCCCTGGGGCTGTGCGGGGGTCTCGCCGGCCGGCTGGGCATAGGGCTGTGCCACGGGCTGGGCCTGATAGGCGGCCTGTCCGGGCAGCGGGGCCTGGGCGGCGACGCCCTCGGGGTACTGGCCGGGGGCCGGTACGGCCTGCGGGTCGCTCCAGGCTCCCTGCGGGCTCGGCATCAAAAGGAGGTCGTCGTCCTCGGAGACATGCTCGGAGGGAGCGAGGTAGGTGTAGGCGTCCGGGGCGGCGACGCCCGGCTGCTCCACCGTGCCTGCGTTCTCCGGCAGTCCCTCGACCGGGATCTGGCCGGTGTCACTCATGCGTACCCCTCGCCCATCGTCAGTGCTCCTTCGGCCCTTCGCCCGGGACGCCCGAACACGGCACGCCGGCGCTCGTCAACAAGAACGAGCGGGCTCGCCGCGCGGCACGAATCGGTCGCGGACATACTGCATTCTCGCGGTCGTTCGCCGCCGCGGCAGCTCATTTCGCCACGGCCCGCTGTGGACTGCGCCACGTCGCGCGTCCCCCGGTTCTGCCGTACCACAACGGGGGCCAAAACGGTCCCCTTTTCCGGACATTGACGAACGAAGCGACGAACGTCCCGGCGCGGTACAACGATCGGCCAGCCTACCTCCCGCTGTACGCCGACCAGGTCACGGGGCGAGGTCGGAACGCAGCGCCGACAGGAGAAACACGACCGAGCGCTCGCGCTCCGACCAGGCCTCCGTGTCGAGTTCGACGGACTGGAGCAGCGAGCAGCGGACCGTGTATCCGTTTCCGCTCAGGGCGGCGCCGAGCGCCTCGGCCTCGTCCCGGGTCGAGGCATGGGTGACGATGCGTTCCGGCCGCCGTTCGGTGACGGCGGTGACGACGGGCACCCCGCCGCCCCCGATCCGTACGACATCGGGTTCCGGCAGCCGTTCCAGCACATGGGGGGCCAGGCCCTCGACGACCTGGAGCTGTACACCGAACGCCCGCGCCGCCGCCGCGGTCCGGGCGCAGGCGGCCGGGTCGCTGTCGACCGCCAGGACCGCCGCGCCGAAACGGGCCGCCTCCACGGCCAGGGCACCGCTGCCGGAGCCGATGTCCCACAGCAGGTCGCCGGTACGGGGGCCGAGGCGGGCCAGCTGGGCGGCGCGCAGCCCCGACGACCCGCCCTCGCCGCTCTCCGTCGCGGCCCCGGTGTCCGCGCCCGCGTACGCCTCGGTGGGCAGTGCCCAGCCGCGTACGTCGTGGAGGCTGGCGGGGAGGCCGCCCGCGATCCAGGCGCCGGTGGCCTGTGGTTCGGGTCCGCCGCCGATGACGATGACCACGTTGGGGTCGCGCCAGACGTGGTCGGCGGCCTTCTCGGAGGTGACGACGGAGACCTGTTCGCGGCTGGTGCCGAGCTCCTCGCAGATGACGAAGGTGCGGTGGACGCCTTCGAGGAGCAGGGCGAGTTCGGCGGGGCCGGCGCCGGGCGAGGTGAGGACGGCGACCTTGTGGTGGGCGCGGCAGACGTTCACGGCGCGGCGCAGGGTGCGGGGGTGGGCGACGACCGTCCGGGCGTCCTCCCACGGCATGCCCGCGCGGGCGAAGGCGGCGGCGACCGAGGACACCGCCGGGACCACCTCGACCTCCAGGCCGTGTTCGGGTGCGCGGAGGTTGCGTACGACTCCGAAGAAGCCGGGATCCCCGTCGGCGAGGACCACGGCGCTGCCCCGGTGGCCGGCGATCCGGCGGGCGGCCAGGTCGATGGAGCCCAGGCGGATGCGTTCGGCGTTCGCCGGGACTTCGGGAAGTGCGAGGTGGTGGGCGGCTCCGGCAACGAGCGTGGCGGCCGAGAGGGCGGCGGTGGCCGCTGCCGTCAGTGGTGAGCCGTCCCAGCCGATCACGGTGACCCGATCGGCCATCTGTCGTCAGTCTCCTGGAGTCGTCGCAGGTGGGGGTGGTGGTGTGAGTCGGGCAGGGTGAGAGTACCCGGTCCGTGCCGACGCGGTGTCGGGGCCCCTTCGCGGGGTCAGTTCCAGTCGTTGTAGGCGCTGTAGCCGCCCGCGTCGGCGAGCTGCTCGGCGACGCCTTCGAGGTCTTCGGGGAGCAGGCCCCAGACGATCAGGTCGGTCCTGATGTCGGTCCAGCCGCCGTCCGTGCCGTTCTCGGTCCGGGTCCGCGCTATCCGGGCGTTGCGCAGGACTCCCTCGCTGATGCAGCCGAGCTTCTGGGCCACCTGTTGCGAGGCGGTGTTGTCGGCGGCGGTGCGCAGCTCGATGCGTTCGAAGCCCTGGTCGCGGAAGAGCCACTGGGCCAGTGCGAGCACGGACTCGGTGGCGTATCCCTCGCCGCGGGCCCAGGGGGCGGTGATGTAGGCCGCCTCGGTGGCGCGGGTGCGCCAGTCGGTGTTGCGGAGCCGGACCGAGCCGACCAGGCGCTGGGTGAGGAATTCGGTGACGGCGAGGACGATGCCGTCGCCGCCGGTGCGCTGGGCGGGGGCAATCCTGCGGACCCAGCGCTCGGCGTCGACCTGGGTGTAGGGGTAGGGGGCCTCGGTCCAGGCGACGACGAGTTCGTCGTTCATCATCTCGATGTACGCGGGGACGTCCGCCATGTCGAAGGGGCGCAGCACCAACCGATCCGTGCTGATGGAGATGTCCGGAAAGGTGGAAGTCATGCGCAGCTCCATGCCGAAGACCGTTAAAGGCACAGCATGCAGCATCGGGGCGGTGGTGCGCATGGGCGGGTCCGCACGGCGGAGCCCCGCGCCCCCCGGGTGGGGTGCGCGGGGCTCGTCGGACAAATGCCGTGCGGGTGTCAGGACTTGGCGGCGGTGCCGAAGGCCGGGACGACGGAGCCCTGGTAGGTGTCCTCGATGAACTTCTTGACCTCGTCGGAGTGCAGGAGCTTCACGAGCTTCTGGACGCGGGCGTCCTTCTCGTTGCCCTTCTTCACGGCGATGATGTTGGCGTAGGGGTTGCCGTCGGCCTTCTCCAGCACCAGGGAGTCCTTGGCGGGCTTGAGGTCGGCCTGGATCGCGTAGTTGCCGTTGACGACGGCGGCGTCGACGTCGTCCAGGGCACGGGGCACGGTGGCGGCCTCCAGCTCCTTGAACTCCAGGCCCTTCTTGTCGGTGATGTCGCTCAGCTTGGCGCTGGTGCCGACGCCGTCCTTGAGGGTGATGAGGCCGTTCTCGGCGAGCAGCTGGAGGGCGCGGCCCTCGTTGGTGGTGTCGTTGGGGACGGC
Source organism: Streptomyces sp. CLV115 (assembly GCF_038448545.1). Lineage (NCBI taxonomy): Bacteria > Bacillati > Actinomycetota > Actinomycetes > Kitasatosporales > Streptomycetaceae > Streptomyces > Streptomyces sp. CLV115. The sequence continues at coordinate 43,009 of NZ_JBCEWQ010000005.1, read as the reverse complement.
GACGGTCTGGCCGGCCTTGATGTCCTTGAGGTCCTTGACCTTCTTGGAGTAGAGGCCGAGCGGCTCCAGGTGGACGGTGCCGGCGGAGACCAGGTGGGTGTTGTTCTTCTTGTTGAAGTCGTCCAGGTAGGGCTGGTGCTGGAAGAAGTTGGCGTCGACCTGGCCGGTCTCGGTGGCGGTGTTCGGCAGGACGTAGTCCGTGAACTCCTTGACCTCCAGCTTGAGGCCGGCCTTCTTCGCCAGGTTCTTCTGGACGAAGCCCAGGATGTCGGCGTGCGGCGTCGGGGACGCGGCGACGACGAGCGCCTTGGAGGTGTCGGCCTTGGCGCCGGCCTCGCTCTTGGTGTCCGGGTCGGACGAGGTGCCGCAGGCGGTGAGGCCGAAGGCGAGGGCGGCGGTGGCGGCGGCAGCCGCGGTGATCTTGATGTTCTTACGCACGAAAAGTGCCTCTTTCCGGTGGTGATGGTGGTGCGCCCGGACAAGGAGTTCGGGCTTGTGAGCGGAGTGGAGGTCTCAGGTGATGGTGCGGCCGCGGCGGGCCAGCAGCCGGACGGCGCCGTCGCCGATCAGCTGGATCACGGTCACGATGACGATCAGCAGCGCGACGGTGATGAGCATGAACCGGTTGTCGAAGCGCTGGAATCCGTAGGTGACGGCCTTGGAGCCGAGCCCCTCGCCGCCGACCGCGCCGGCCATCGCGGAGTAGCCGATGAGCACGATGACGGTGGTGGTGACGCCGGAGACGAGCGAGGGCAGCGACTGCGGCAGGAGCACCTTGCGGACGATCGTCGGGATGGATCCGCCCATCGACTGGACGGCCTCGACGAGCCCGTGGTCGACCTCGCGGACGGCGGTCTCGACGAGCCGGGCGAAGAACGGGACGGCGCCGACGGAGAGCGGCACAATCATCGCGGACGGGCCGATGAAGGTGCCGACGACCCAGGTGGTGAAGGGGATCAGGGCGATCAGCAGGATGATGAACGGCAGCGAGCGGCCGATGTTCACGATCACGCCGATGACCTTGTTCACCGGGGTGTTCTGCAGCAGTCCGCCCTTGTCGGTGAGGACGAGCAGGACGCCGAGCGGCAGCCCCACGAGCACGGTGACGACCGTGGACCAGAGCACCATGTAGAGGGTGTCGACGGTCCCCTGGGTGAGCAGCGGCTGCATTTCGGACCAGGTCACTTCGCCACCTCCTTGGTGAGCGGGGCGGGGGTCTGTACGGGGATGGCGGGGCCGTCGTTCGCCACGACCTCCGCCTGGAGGCCCTGCTCGCGCAGGAAGCCGATCGGGACGACGTTCTCCTCGAAGCGGCCGGGCAGCTCGATGCGCATCCGGCCGATCTGCTTGCCGCCGACGGTGTCCATCGCGGCGCCCAGGATCGAGATGTCGATGTTGTACGTGCGGGAGAGCTGGGAGATCACCGGCCGGCCGGCCGCGTCGCCGTGGAAGGTGACGTCGACGACCGTGCTGTCGGGGCCGGAGGCGGCGCCGCCGACGGGGAACAGCTCGTGGGCCAGTTCGGAGCCGGGGGTGGCGAGCAGTTCGCCGACGGTGCCGGACTCGACGATGCGGCCCTTCTGCATCAGCGCGGCGGAGTCGCAGACCGTCTTGACGACGTCCATCTCGTGCGTGATGAGCAGGACGGTCAGGCCGAGCTGCTGGTTGAGGTCGCGCAGCAGCTGGAGGATGGAGCGGGTGGTCTCGGGGTCGAGGGCCGAGGTGGCCTCGTCGGAGAGCAGCACCTTCGGGTCCCCGGCGAGGGCGCGGGCGATGCCGACGCGCTGCTTCTGGCCTCCGGAGAGCTGGCCGGGGTAGGCCCTGGCCTTGTCGGCGAGGCCGACCAGGCCGAGGAGTTCGAGGGCCTTGCGGGAGCGGTCCCGGCCGGGGACGCCGAGGATCTCCAGCGGGAGTTCGACGTTGGCCTGGACGGTGCGGGAGGCCAGCAGGTTGAAGTGCTGGAAGACCATGCCGATGCGGCTGCGCGCCTCGCGCAGTTCTTTGCCGGCCCGGTGGCCGCGCCCGGCGAGTGCGGTGAGGTCCTGGCCCGCCACGGTCACGGTGCCGGAGGTGGGACGTTCCAGGAGGTTGACGCAGCGGATCAGGGAGGACTTGCCGGCGCCGCTCTGTCCGATGACGCCGTACACCTCCCCCTCGCGGACGTGCAGGTCGACGCCGTCCAGGGCGGTGACCTCACGGCCGCGCGACTGGTAGACCTTCGTGAGGCCCGAAGTGGTGATCACAGGGGTTTCCGTCACTGTCGAGTGCGCGGCGCGGTGGCCGCCGGGCACGGGGCATTCGTCTGATGAGCCTGTTTGGACGTTTCGATCGGACGTTCCAAGCTGGGGTCCGGCACGGCTCGGGGCGGCGGGTGGCCGGGCAGCGGTGCCGGGGCAGGCTCGTTCCGCTGGATGCGGACGGCTCGGGCTCGGTCTCGCTTCGGGGCGCGAGGATCGGGCGGGGGCCCTCAGAAGGTGCGCATTCGACACATACAACGAGCACCGGGCGTCGTGATCGCCTCGGTCGCAAGGATGCGGCTGCTCGTCGTGGTCATGGGCCAAGTAAAACAGACGTAACGTTCCTCCCGACCCGGCTGTCCGAATAGCGGACAGTCGTGGATGGCCTCGTGAGACGGCCCGGCCGGATTCCGTGGCTCCCGGCCGACCGGCTGTGACCTGCGTCGATGCGGCGGAGAGCGCACGCAGGGGGCAGCGGCGACGGCGTCCGTGACCGGCCCGGAACAGTGCCGGGCTGTGGCAAAGGCCACGGACCACGTCCCGCTCGCCGGCCCGGCCCGCGACCCGCCCGGAGCGGCGGCGGGGGGCGCACGCAGGGGGCCGTTTGGTCCGTAATACCCTCACCCCATGCTTGTCGCCCTGACGGTCGCGGTCGCCGTGACCGCGCTCGCCCTCGCCGCCTGGTGCGGATTCGCCGCGTACCGGGACCAGCCGACCAAGGACTGGCACTTCATCGGGATGGCCGTGGTCTCGCTGCTGGCGCTGGCCCAGCTGGTGGTGGGCATCGTGCAGCTGTCCCGGGGCGAACGGCCCGAGCAGGGCATGACGATCTTCATCGCGTATCTGATCGGGGCCTTCCTCGCGGTGCCGGCGGCGGGTTTCCTGTCGCTGACCGAACGGACCCGGTGGGGTTCGGTGACGGTGGCGGCGGGCGCGGTCGTGCTGGCCGTCCTCGAAGTGCGGCTCTACGACATCTGGGGAAACTGACCGTGACCGACACCGATCGCACCCCCGCGGCGGCCACCGGCGAGAAGCAGCCCTTCGACCTCGGCACCGGCCCCGGCCGGGTCCTGGTCTGGTTCTACGGGGTGTTCACCGTCGCGGCCGCCTCCCGCTCGATCGTCCAGATGATCCTGGACTTCGGCAGGGCACCGCTCGCCTATGTGCTGTCGGCCGTCGCCGCGCTGGTGTACGGGTTCATCACGTACTCGCTGGTGCGCGGGGGCGAGAAGGCGCGCAGGTCCGCGCTGGTGTGCTGCGCCGCGGAACTGCTGGGTGTGCTGGTCGTCGGGACCTGGACGATGGCGGAGCCCTCGGCGTTCGCGGACGCCACCGTCTGGTCCGACTTCGGCATGGGATACCTGTTCATCCCGGTGATCCTGCCGGTCACCGGGATGATGTGGCTGCGCCGGGCCAGAACCGCGTAGCTCCCGCGCGCCGGCCCGTGCGGCTCCTACGCGCTGGCGACGTACGCCGGTTTCGTGGCGTCCTTCTCCAGGAGGATCATCAGGACTCCGTCCCGGCCGGTCTCGTTGCCGACGGGCGCGTAACCCGCCCGTCGGTAGAGCCGCAGATTACTCTCGCTGCGATGGCCGGTGTGCAGCCGGAACAGGGTGGCCGACCGCTCGTCGGTGAGTCCCGCCTCCGCCGCCCGCAGCAGCCGGGCCCCGAGACCGTGCCCCTGGAGCCGGGGGTGGACGCAGAGCCTGCCGATCTCCCCCGCGCCGTCCTCGCCGACGGCCCCCCGGACCGAGCCGACGACCTCGTCACCCAGCCGCGCCACGAACACCAGGTTCGTGGCGATCTCGGCGTGCAACGAGTCGAGGGTCTGGACGAGCGGGTCGATCCGGTAGTTCCCGTACAGCTCCGCCTCGCTCTGGAAGCAGAGGTACTGGAGTTTCAAGATCTGTTCGGCGTCCTGTTCCGTCGCCGCCGAGATGATCACGCTCATGCCCATCCGCGCATGCCTCCGCCCACCTGATCCACCGGTTGTCTAACGCTCCTTTCCCCGCAGTTCAGGAGCAGCAACCTCCGCCGCGAGCATTCTGCGCAGACATCCAAGGCAACGGGAACGGATCGGGCCCAAACTCCCCTGTGACATACCCAACTTCCCTGCGATTTCCCGGTAGGTGGGATCGCCGGGGGCGAGCATCGCCGCCATCAGCCGGGCGCACCTGCCGGGCAGCCGGTCCACCGCCGCGCGCAGCGCCCGCCGTTCGTCGGCGCCGAGGGCGAGCCGTTCGGGGCAGCCGGCCGGATCCGCGGCGGTCTCGTCGCGGAAGGGGCGTTCGTGCCGGGTGGTGCGGCGGGCCCGGCGGGCCTCCGCCCGAACGGTGTCCCGCACCCAGCGGGCCGGGTCCACCGGTGGCCCCTGACCCGCGAGCCGCTCCAGCAGCCGCAGCCAGACGGCCTGTTCGAGGTCGGCCGGTTCGACCGCCGCCCCCGTCGCCGAGGCGGCCGCCTCGGCCCTGGCCTCGGCGCTCACCAGCGGATGCAGGGCACGTACGAAGGTCACGGGGGTGGCGGCGGGGGCTGCCGGAACAAGATCGAGAAGGGTCATGCCCCGGCCGACGCGCCCGAGGCGGCGGCCGGTTGCCGTATCCGGCGGGCACCACCCGACCGGGGCACGCCCCGGCCGGGTGCTGACGCGGGTGTCACTTCGCGTTGTGGTCCGCCGCGGCGAGCAGGGCGGTGTCCGGGTTGTCGGAGAAGATTCCGTCGATGCCCGTCGCGAAGTACGCCTGGAACGCGCCGAACGCGTCACCGTAGGCGTTGGGGTCCGTGCCGCGCCGGAAGTCGGCGGGCAGGAAGCTGTTCTCGTTGCGCATGGTGTAGGGGTGCAGGACCAGGCCCTGCGCGTGCGCGTCCCTCACCAGGGTGGTCGGCTCGGTGAGCCGCCCCGCGGAGTCCTTGGGGATGACCAGGTCCAGGGTGGGGCCGATGCCCTGGGCGAAGGAGGCCATCCACTTCAGTCCCGCGGGCTTCACCAGGTCCGCGACGGTGCGCGGGTCGCCGGAGGTGACGAAGTCCCAGGGGCGCTCGCCCGCGCCGGAGAGCAGTACGACGCGCGGGGTGGCGACGAGCCGGGACAGCCGCTGGATGCTGCCGGGCTCGAAGGACTGGAGGATGAGCGGCGACTGCTCGCGGTGCCGGTTGTACCGGCGCAGCAGCTTGGCGAGCGGCTCCTCCAGACCGAGGCCGAGGCCGCGGAAGTAGGTGGGGTGCTTGGTCTCGACGTACAGCCAGACGGGCTTGCCGCGCCTGCGGCCCTCCCGGTCGGCCCAGCGCAGCACCTCCTCGAAGGTGGGGATCTCCCAGCGGCCGTCGTAGAGGGTGTTCTTCTGGCGGGTGCCGGGGATGCGCTCCTTGGCCCGCAGCGTCTTCAGCTCGGCGAGGGTGAAGTCCTCGGTGAACCAGCCGGTGAGGGAGACGCCGTCGACCTTCTTGGTGGTCCTGCGGCTCGCGAACTCGGGGTGCTCGGCGACATCGGTGGTGGCGGTGATGTCGTTCTCGTGACGGCATACGAGATGGCCGTCCCGGGTCGGCACCAGGTCCTGCTCGACCACGTGCGCGCCCATGTCGAGGGCCAGCTGGTAGGAGCCGAGGGTGTGCTCGGGCCGGTAGCCGCTGGTGCCGCGGTGTCCGATGACAGTGGGCACCGGCAGGTCGAGGCGGAAGCCGTGGCCGCCGTGCCGTCCGGAGTCCTTCCCGGCGGTGCTGCCCGCGGCGTCGGCCTGGCCGCCCGCCAGTCCGAGGGCGGCGGTGCCCAGTACGGCGGCTCCGGCTCCCAGCATGGTCCTGCGGCCGGGGCCGGCCTGCGCGCGCTCAGTCATGAATGCTCCTCGCGTGTGATGTCTGGCACCTGTCGGGCGAGGCCCGAGCGTAGGCAGCAGTACCGTCATGGAGGCGGCTCCTGCGCGAACATGGCGCAAACTCACGTCAACGCCACGTATCCGCTCCGTGAACCCGATGTGCGATCCGCGCGCACCCGCGAGTATCGTCCTCACCTGCATGGACCGTCACGATCCCGCACCTCGGCCGGCCCGGCCACTACACCGGAGGAACCGTTGTCCCGACACGCACTCATCAAGGCAGTGCTCGGACCGATCTTGCGCCTCATGTTCCGCCCCCAGGTCGAGGGTGTGGAGAACATCCCCGGGGACGGTCCGGTGATCCTCGCGGGCAACCATCTGACGTTCATCGACTCGATGATCATGCCCATCTGCTGCGACCGGCCGGTGTTCTACATCGGCAAGGACGAGTACGTGACGGGCAAGGGGCTCAAGGGCCGGGCGATGGCCTGGTTCTTCACCGGCTGCGGCATGATCCCGGTGGACCGGGACGGCGGGCGCGGCGGCGTCGCGGCGCTGATGACGGGCCGTCGGGTGCTGGAGGAGGGCAAGGCGTTCGCCATCTACCCCGAGGGCACCCGCTCCCCCGACGGCCGTCTGTACCGGGGTCGTACGGGCATCGCCCGGCTGACGCTGATGACCGGCGCGCCGGTGGTGCCGTTCGCGATGATCGGCACGGACAAGCTGCAGCCCGGCGGGGCCGGACTGCCGCGTCCCGGCAAGGTGACGGTCCGGTTCGGTGAGCCGATGGAGTTCTCCCGCTACGAGGGCATGGACCGCGACCGCTATGTGCTGCGGGCGGTCACCGACTCGGTGATGGCCGAGGTGATGCGGCTGTCCGGTCAGGAGTACGTCGACATGTACGCCACCAAGGCCAAGGCCGCCTGAGCCGACGCGGACAAGCGGCGCGGCGCGGCGCGCCAGGACGACGCGGAAGGGCCCGTACCCCAAAAGATCGTGGGTACGGGCCCTTCCGCCTGCCGTCGTCGCCCCTTCCGGGCCGGGCCGGCTACTGGTGCACGATGCCGTCCTCCAGCTTCTGGCCGCGCAGCAGGAACCAGGCGGCGACGGCCGTCGCCAGCAGGACCGCCGCGCCGACGCCCGCGGCGAGCCCCAGCCCCTCGACGAACGACTCCTGCGCCGCGGAGACCAGCGCCTGCCCCTGCGGGGCCGGCAGACCGTGGGCCGCCTCGACGGCGCCGCCCAGTGATTCGTGGGCCGCGGCCGCGGGGCCCGGCGGGACGCCGTGGGGGGTGTCGAACTTCTGGTAGACGCCGGTGACGATGGAGCCGAGCAGGGCGATACCGAGGGCCGCGCCGAGTTCGTACGCCGTCTCGGAGACCGCGCCGGCGGAGCCCGCCTGCTCCTTGGGGACGCTGGAGAGAATCACGTCGGAGGTGACGGTGAAGGCGAGGCCCGCGCCCACGCCGACGACCAGCAGTACCGCGCCGAGCAGCGGGTACGCGGTCTCCTGGTGGATCAGGGTGACCGCGGCGAGCGCCAGTCCGATGGCCGCGAGGCCGCCGGCCACCACCGAGCGCACCGAGAAGCGGCGGGCCGCCCGGCCCGCGATCAGACCGGCGACGACCGCGCCGACCGCCGCGGGCAGTTCGGCGAGACCGGCCTCCAGCGGCCCCCGTCCCTGGACGAGTTGGAGGAACTGGGAGAGGAAGAAGACCAGTCCGGACAGGCCGAGGATGGTCAGCAGGTCGGCGAGGACGGCGCCGGAGAAGCCCCGGTGGTGGAAGAGCCTCATGTCCAGCAGGGGCGCCGGAAGCGTGAGCTGCCTGCGCACGAACCAGCAGAGTGCGAGCAGACCGCCGATGCCCGCGGCGATGTTCTCCCAGCCCGGGCCGTGTGCCGCGAGTTCCTTGATGGCGTACACGACGCCGATCATGCCGACGAAGGAGAGCGCGACGCTGGCCAGGTCCCAGGGGCCGGGGGCCGGGTTCCTGGACTCGGGGATCATCTTCGCGCCGACGACCACGAGGACCGCCATGACCGGCAGGTTGATCAGGAAGACCGAGCCCCACCAGAAGTGCTCCAGCAGCAGTCCGCCGACCACGGGGCCGACGGCCGCTCCGGCGGAGGCCATCGCTCCCCAGATGCCGATGGCGAGGCTGCGCTCGCGCGGGTCGTGGAAGAGGTTGCGGATCAGGGCGAGGGTGGACGGCATCAGGGTGGCGCCCGCGACACCGAGCAGCGCCCGCGCCAGGATCATCATCTCGGGGGTGTGCGCGTAGGCGTTGAGCACGGAGACCGCGCCGAACGCCGTCGCGCCGCACAGCAGCAGCTTCTTGCGGCCGATGCGGTCGCCGAGGCTGCCCATCGAGACCAGGAGTCCGGCGATGACGAAGGAGTAGACGTCGCCGATCCACAGGAGCTGAGTGCCGGTCGGTTCGAGGTCCTCGGTGAGGAACGGGGTCGCCAGGCCGAGGACGGTGGCGTCGATCGCCACGAGCAGCACCGCGAGGACGAGCACGGACAGGGCGATCCACCGCCCGGGGCGGTGCAGCTCCTCGGGGGATTCCACGCGCTGTTCGATGCGGCTCATTGCTCCACGCTCCGGCGTGCACCGCCGAGCAGCAACTCGACGATCATGTACTGGAAGTCCTGGCTCGCGACCCGGCCGTCCTGGACGGCCCAGGCACCGCCGGAGACGAGCCCGTAGAAGGCCTCGGTCAGCCAGGCGGGGGTGAGGTCGATGCGGAACTCACCGCGTTCCTGGCCCCGTCTGAACAGGGCGGAGACCCGGGCGTCGAGGCGGCTCCAGCCCTCGTTCACCTCTTCGCCCTCGAAGAGCTGGTTCTCGGTGACGAGGAAGGAGAGCAGTCCGGCGCTCGGCTCGACGGCCGCGACCAGTCGGCGCAGCGCCTCCGGCGCGCCGCCCTCGTCGAGGGCGGCGGCGTCCAGAGCCGCTTCGAACTCCTGGATGCCCAGGCTCTCCAATGCTCTGACCAGGGCGTCCCGTCCGGCGAAGTGCCGGTGCAGGGTGGCGCGTCCGATGCCTGCGGCTTTGGCGACCTCGTCCATGGTGGCGGTCGATTTGCGGGTCAGCAGAGCGGCGGCGCTGCGAAGTACCTGCTCACGGTCGAGACTCATGAGACAATTGTAGACCACATGAGACAGTAGCGTCTCAACGGCCGTTCGCCCTGCTCGTCGTTCCAGCGGCTCGTCGACCCCGTCGGTCGTCTCGGCGGCCCGTTCGCCCCGTCAGTCGTCGAGGACCGCCAGATCCAGGCCGGGGAGATGGGACGGGTCGCGGATCACGGACATCTCGACGATCCTGTCCCGGGCCACCGTGAAGATCATGACCGAGAAGCGGTGGCCCTCGCCCGTCGCGATGACGGCCGGTTCCCCGTCGACCAGGGCCCCCCGGGACGACCGCGCGAACGGTGCGAACATCATCGCCTGACGGGCCACGGCCGCCGCACCCCGTACCAGGCCCGGGGCACCGGCACCGTCGGCGCCGATGTCGGACCGCACCACCACGTCCGGATCGAGCACGGTCAGGAGGGCCTCGAATTCACCGTCCCGGGCGGCGGCCAGAAAGGCGTTGACGACCTCGCGCTTGCGGGCGAGATCCGGGTCCGGAACCGGGTCCGCGCCCTGGACCCGGCGCCGCGCCCGGCTGGCAAGCTGCCGCGCCGCCGCCGGGGTACGGTCCACGACACCCGCGATCTCGTCGAACGGCACGGCGAACATGTCGTGCAGCACGAAGGCGAGCCGCTCGGCGGGGTCGAGCGTTTCGAGCACGACGAGCATCGCCAGACCGACCGAGTCGGCCATCAGCGCCTGCTGCTCGGGGTCGGCCTCCGGCCGGCCGCCGAACTCCGGGCCCGGGGCGGTCTCCTCGGGTGCGCCGGCGCCGAGCGGCTCCTCGCGGCGGGAGCGGCGCGAGCGGAGCATGTCCAGGCACACCCGTCCGACGACCGTCGTCAGCCAGCCGCCCAGGTTCTCGATCGCCCGGTCGTCGCTACGGCCGAGCCGGATCCAGGCCTCCTGGACGGCGTCCTCCGCCTCGCTCGTCGAGCCGAGCATCCGGTAGGCCACGGCCTTCAGCCGGCTCCGGTTCTCCTCGAAGCGCTCCGCCAGGAATTCGTGTCCGTCCACAGCCGCATACCTCCGTCGTGTTCCGTCACAGCACTGACGTACAGAACCCCGTCGATGTGACGGACGGCCCGCGCCGCTCCCCGGTCAGCTCCAGCGCAGTCCGGCGCGATGCCGCCAGTAGGCCTCGGGCTCCTCCACCAGCGCGTCGAGCCGGGCCCGCCGCTCCTCGTCGAGACCGACGACGGCCGCGTGCAGGTTTCCGGCGAGCTGGCCGACGGTGGCCGCGCCGGAGAGCACCACCCCGGCCCAGGGCTGGTGCAGCACCAGGGCCAGGGCGACCGCGTCGCTGCCGAGCCCGGCGTCGGCGGCGATCTCCTGGACCACGGCGGGGGCCTCCGTCCCGGCGAGCCGCCCGTTGGCCATGGCCTCCTTGACGATCACGGTGAGTCCGGCGGCATGTGCCTCGGCGAGCGCCGTCCCGGCCGAGGTCTCCAGGGCGTTGTAGGTGGCCTGCACGGTACGGAAGAGCGGCTCGCCGTCCACGGTGACGGTCAGAGCGGCCCGGATCGCGTCGGCCTGGGCGGGCCCGCTGGTGGAGAGGCCGACGCTGACCCCTTCGGCGGCGAGCGCGGCCAGCCGTTCGTGCAGCTCCTTGTCCGTGAGGGCCGGACTGTCGGCGGTGACCGAGTGGATCTGGTAGAGGTCGAGGCGGTCGCCGAGCAGCGCGTCGGTCTCGGCCCGCTGGCGCAGGAACGTGGCGAGGCTGTGGTCCTTGACCTCGTGCGCCTCGGCCTCGACGCTCCAGGCGGCCGTGTAGGTGTAGCCCCATTTGCTGCCGATGACGACGTCGTCCGCCTCGGGGTGGGCCGTCAGCCAGTCGGCCAGGAACTCCTCGGAGCGGCCGTAGGAGCGGGCCGCGTCGAAGTAGCGGACGCCCTGGGCGTAGGCGGCGTCGAGCAGTTCATGGGTGCGGGCGCGCATCGCCTCGACGCTGCGGTCGTCGGGCAGATCGCGGTCGCGGTGGAGATTGATGTAGCCGGGCCTGCCGACCGCCGCCAGGCCGAGCCCGATGTGGGCGGTCGGAGTCGTCGCTGTGGCCAGCCGGGCGAAAGGCATCGTGGAGCTCCTCCTCGGTCGGTGCGCTCCACGTCAACGTAACCCAGCCCGCGGAAACCGGAAGGCGAGGAGCGTACGTACGCTCCCCGCCTTCCGCGCGGTTCCGGCCCCCGGGTCAGTTCTTCGCGGTGGCCCATGCCTGCTGGGTGGCGAGGTCCGACTTCACCTCGGCGAGCTGGACGGCCACGGCCGAAGGGGCCGTGCCGCCGCGGCCGCTGCGGGAGGCGAGCGCGCCGGCCACGTCGAGGACCGTGCGGACCTCGGGGGTGAGGTGCTCGGAGATCTTGGCGAACTGCTCGTCGGTCAGCTCGTCGAGCTCGATGCCGTGCTGCTCGCACTCCTTGACGCACTCACCGGCGACCTCGTGGGCGACCCGGAACGGCACGCCCTGCTTGACCAGCCACTCGGCGATGTCGGTGGCGAGCGAGAAGCCGGCCGGGGCCAGCTCCGCCATGCGCTCGCGGTTGACGGTGAGGGTGGCCATCATTCCGGTGAAGGCGGGCAGCAGGACTTCCAGCTGGTCGCAGGAGTCGAAGACCGGCTCCTTGTCCTCCTGGAGGTCGCGGTTGTACGCGAGCGGGAGCGCCTTCAGCGTGGCCATCAGGCCGGTCAGGTTGCCGATCAGCCGGCCGGACTTGCCGCGGGCCAGCTCGGCGATGTCCGGGTTCTTCTTCTGCGGCATGATCGAGGAGCCGGTGGAGAAGGCGTCGTGCAGGGTGACGAAGGAGAACTCCTTCGTGTTCCAGATGATGACCTCCTCCGCGATCCGGGAGAGGTTCACGCCGATCATCGCGGTGATGAAGGCGAACTCGGCGACGAAGTCGCGGGAGGCCGTTCCGTCGATGGAGTTGGCGACGGAGCCGTGCTCGAAGCCGAGGTCGGCGGCGACCGCCTCCGGGTCGAGGCCGAGGGACGAACCGGCGAGGGCGCCGGAGCCGTACGGCGAGACGGCGGTCCGCTCGTCCCACTGGCGCAGCCGCTCGGCGTCCCGGGACAGGGACTGCACATGGGCCAGGACGTGGTGGGCGAAGAGCACCGGCTGGGCGTGCTGGAGGTGCGTGCGGCCGGGCATCGCGACGTCCGGGTGGGCCTCGGCGAGGCCGACCAGCGCACCCTGGAGGTCGGCGATCAGGCCGCCGATGATCCGGGCGTGGTCGCGCAGGTACATCCGGAAGAGCGTGGCGATCTGGTCGTTGCGGGACCGGCCGGCCCGCAGCTTGCCGCCGAGGTCGGGGCCGAGTCGCTCCAGCAGCCCGCGCTCCAGCGCGGTGTGGACGTCCTCGTCGGCGATGGTGCCGGTGAAGGAGCCGTCGGCGACATCGGCCTCCAGCTGGTCGAGACCGGCGGTCATGCGGCCCAGCTCGTCCTCGGTGAGCAGACCCGCCCTGTTCAGGACACGCGCGTGGGCGCGGGAACCGGCGATGTCGTACGGCGCGAGCCGCCAGTCGAAGTGGACGGAGGCGGACAGCTTGGCCAGTGCCTCGGCCGGACCGTCGGCGAAGCGGGCGCCCCAAAGGCGTACGTCGCTGTTGCCGTTGCCGTTGCTCACTGCGTGCTCCTCGGAAGAACAGGGTGATGGGTGTGCGGCCGTCTCCCCGCGCGGGGCCGGAGAGGCGGTGACGTAACTACTGGGGGTCGGGCGAGGTCACGCTGCGCCGTCGTGCCACCCGAGTGGGTATAACTATGCAGAGCTCCGTATGTTTTGTCAAAGCTGTGCGGTCGGCACGCCGCCTCCCCGCCGGACGCCCCGGGCATCCCGTCCCGCCAGGTGAAATCACCTCGTCGGCGCCGGAGCCGGCGACGACAATGGCAGCCATGGGGAAAACATATGAACGCATCGACGGACGGATCAGGACCTTCATCGAAGAGCAGCACATCTTCTTCACGGCGACGGCGCCCCTGGACGGCGAGGGCACGGTCAACCTCTCCCCCAAGGGCGTCAGCGGTTCGTTCGCCGTGATCGACGAGCTGACCGTGGCCTATCTGGACTTCGCGGGCAGCAATGCCGAGACCGTCGCCCATCTCCGCGAGAACGGCCGGATCACGCTGATGTGGTGCGCCTTCCAGGGGCCGCCGAACATCGTGCGGGTGCACGGCCGCGGCGAGCCGGTCTTCCGGGACGATCCCCGGTTCACCGGGCTGCTCGAACACTTCCCCCGGGTGGATCCCGCCTCCCACGGGCTGCGCGCCGTCGTCGTGGTGCGGGCCGACCTCGTCCGGGACACCTGCGGATTCGCGGTGCCGTTCATGTCGTACGAGGCGGACCGCCCGCTGCACGCCCGGCGCTTCGCCCGCGAGGACGACGCCTCGCTCGGCGCCTACTTCGAGAAGAAGGAGCACATCGCGACGAGCATCGACGGGCTCCCGGGACTGCCGCTCCCGCTGCCGGCCATGCCGCGGGCAGAGCGCGAACCGGCGGACGGGGAACCGGCGGATCGCTGCGAGGCGGACGGGCATTGAGCCGTACGGAGCAGATCCGCGGGTGCCGCCCGGCCGGACGGCCTACCGTCCGGGCATGCGCAGATCCCTGGTGACCCTCTCGGTACTGCTCGCGCTGGCGGGCACCGTCGCGGCCCGGCCCGCCGCCACCCCGCCGCTCCCGGACCGGATGGCCGACACCGGCGGCGGCACCCAGCTGATCACGGCCGAGGCCCCGGCCGAGGACTCCACCACCGGCACCGTCACCTGGTGGACCCGGCGCCGGGGCACCTGGGTGAAGTCCGGGTCCGCCCCCGCCCGTTTCGGTGCGAAGGGCCTGACCGAGGGGGCGTCGCGCGAGCAGGGCACGAACACCACCCCCACCGGTCTGTACGACCTGCCGTACGCCTTCGGCATCGAGCCCGCACCGGCCGGCACCGTCCATCCCTACCGCCGGGTCGGCGACCGCTCGTGGTGGTGCCAGGACAACGCGGCGCGGGCCTACAACCGCTGGGTGGAGCCGCTGCCCGAGGACTGCCGGGCGGGCGAGGCGGAGCATCTGATCGCGTACCCGACGCAGTACGCCCGTGCCCTCGTCATCGGCTTCAACTACGAACGGCCGGTGCGCGGGCGCGGTGCCGGGATCTTCCTCCACGTCAACGGGCCTGGCTCGACCGCCGGTTGCGTCTCCGTACCGGCGGCCGCGATGGACCGGATCCTCCGCTGGGTGGACCCGGTCCGCCGACCGCACATCGCGATCGGTACCGGTTCGGGCCCGACCGCGATCACCCGCTACTGACGCGGTCCGGCCGGCACGGTGCGCTCAGCGCTCGTTCTGCGCCAGCCGCAGCAGATGGTCGGCGAGCGCCTGGCCGCCCGCCGGGTCGCGGCTGATCAGCATCAGGGTGTCGTCACCCGCGATGGTGCCGAGGATGTCGTGCAGTTCGGCCTGGTCGATGGCCGAGGCGAGGAACTGGGCCGCGCCCGGCGGCGTGCGCAGCACCACGAGGTTGGCCGACGCCTCGGCGGAGATGAGCAGTTCGGCGGAGAGCCGCCGCATCCGCTCCTCCTTCGCGGACCCGCCCAGCGGGGCCTGCGGGGTGCGGAATCCGCCCTCGCTCGGCACCGCGTAGATCAGCTCGCCGCCGGTGTTGCGGATCTTCACCGCGCCCAGCTCGTCCAGGTCGCGGGAGAGCGTCGCCTGGGTGACGCTCAGCCCGTCGTCCGCGAGCAGCTTGGCCAGCTGGCTCTGCGAGCGCACCGGCTGCCGGTTCAAAATGTCCACGATCCGGCGGTGGCGTGCGGTGCGGGTCTGCGGCACGGACGGCCCGCCGTGCTCGGTTTCCTGCGCCTCGGTCATCGTCGTCGCCTCATTCTCCGGATCGTCCGTCCCCTTGTGCCGCGTCGAGAGCGCCGGGCAGCGCCCGGAGCAACGCGTCCACTTCCGCGTCGCCGATGATCAGCGGCGGCATGAGCCGCAGGACATCGGGGGCGGGCACGTTCACCAGGAAACCGGCTCCCTGAGCCGCCTGTTGCACCTGGGGTGCGAGCGGCTCGGTGAGCACGATACCCAGCAGCAGTCCGGAGCCCCGGACGTGGGAGACCAGCGGATGGCCGAGGCCCTCCACACCGTCCCGGATCCTCTCGCCGAGCCGCTTCACCCGGTCCAGGACGCCGTCGGCGGCCAGGGTGTCCAGGACGGCGAGACCGGCGGCGCAGGCGATCGGGTTGCCGCCGAACGTCGTGCCGTGCTGGCCCGGCTTCAGCAGCTCGGCCGCCGGGCCGAAGGCGACGGTCGCGCCGATCGGCAGTCCGCCGCCCAGGCCCTTGGCGAGGGTGACGACATCGGGCTCGATGCCCTGGTGGGCCTGGTGCTCGAACCACTGGCCGCAGCGGCCGATGCCGGTCTGCACCTCGTCGAGCACCAGCAGGGTGCCGGTGGCGCGGGTGATCTCCCGGGCGGCCTCCAGATACCCGGCGGGCGGTACGACCACACCGTTCTCGCCCTGGATCGGCTCGATGATCACCAGCGCGGTGTCGGTGGTCACGGCGGCCCGCAGGGCGTCCGCGTCGCCGTACGGGACGTGCGTGACGTCACCGGGCAGCGGAAGGAACGGTTCGCGCTTCTTGGGCTGGCCGGTCAGCGCGAGCGCGCCCATGGTCCGGCCGTGGAAGCCGCCGTCGGTGGCGACCATGTGGGTACGCCCGGTCAGCCGGCCGATCTTGAAGGCGGCCTCGTTGGCCTCGGCGCCGGAGTTGGAGAAGTAGACGCGGCCGGTGCGGCCGAAGAGCTGGAGCAGCCGTTCGGCGAGCGCGACGGGCGGCTCGGCGATGAAGAGATTGGAGACGTGGCCGAGCGAGGCGATCTGGGTGGAGACGGCCTCGACGACCGCGGGGTGGGCGTGGCCCAGCGCGTTCACCGCGATACCGCCGACGAAGTCGACGTACTCGGCGCCGTCGGCGTCCCACACCCGGGCGCCCTCGCCGCGGACCAGGGACAGCGGCGGGGTTCCGTAGTTGTCCATCAGCGCGTGGCCCCAGCGCTGTGCGAGTTCCTGGTTGCTCATGACTCCCCCTGCGCGTCGGGCTGTGCGTCGGGCACGACCATCGTGCCGATTCCTTCGTCGGTGAAGATCTCCAGCAGGATCGAGTGCTGGACCCGGCCGTCGATCACGCGGGCGGTCTCGACACCGTTGCGCACGGCGTGCAGGCAGCCCTGCATCTTCGGCACCATGCCGCTGGACAGCTCGGGCAGCAGCTTCTCCAGCTCGGTGGCGGTGAGCCGGCTGATCACGTCGTCGCTGTTGGGCCAGTCCTCGTAGAGGCCCTCGACGTCGGTGAGGACCATCAGCGTCTCGGCGTTCAGCGCGGCGGCGAGTGCCGCGGCCGCGGTGTCGGCGTTGACGTTGTAGACGTGGTTGTCGTCGGCGGAGCGGGCGATGGAGGAGATGACCGGGATCCGGCCGTCGTCCAGCAGCGCCTGGATCGCCCCGGTGTCGATGGCGGTGATCTCGCCGACCCGGCCGATGTCGACGAGTTCGCCGTCGATGGTCGGCCGGTGCTGGATGGCGGTGATCGTGTGCGCGTCCTCGCCGGTCATGCCGACGGCGAGCGGACCGTGCTGGTTGAGCAGGCCGACGAGTTCGCGCTGGACCTGTCCGGCGAGCACCATCCGTACGACGTCCATCGCCTCGGGCGTGGTGACGCGCAGGCCCGCCTTGAACTCGCTGACCAGGCCCTGCTTGTCGAGCTGGGCGCTGATCTGCGGGCCGCCGCCGTGCACGACGACGGGCTTGAGGCCGGCCTGGCGCAGGAAAACGACGTCCTGGGCGAAGGCGGCCTTCAGCTCGTCGTCGATCATGGCGTTGCCGCCGAACTTGATGACGACGGTCTTGCCGTTGTGCCGGGTCAGCCAGGGCAGGGCCTCGATGAGGATCTGCGCCTTCGGGAGTGCGGTGTGTTTCCGCGCCGCGCTCATGAGCTGTACGCGCTGTTCTCGTGGACGTAGTCCGCGGTGAGGTCGTTGGCCCAGATGACGGCGGACTCGGTGCCGGCGGCGAGATCGGCGGTGATCCTGACCTCGCGGTAGCGCATGTCGACCAGGTCGCGGTCCTCGCCGACGCCGCCGTTCTTGCAGACCCAGACGTCGTTGATGGCGACGTTCAGCTGATCGGGCTCGAAGGCGGCCTTCGTCGTACCGATCGCGGAGAGCACCCGGCCCCAGTTGGGGTCCTCGCCGTGGATGGCGCACTTGAGGAGGTTGTTGCGGGCGATGGAGCGGCCCACCTCGACGGCGTCGTCCTCGGTCGCGGCGTTGACGACCTCGATCCGGATGTCCTTGGAGGCGCCCTCGGCGTCACCGATGAGCTGGCGGGCCAGGTCCGCGCAGACGGTCCGTACGGCCTCGGCGAACTCGCCCTGCCCGGGGGTGATTCCGCTCGCCCCGGAGGCCAGCAGCAGCACGGTGTCGTTGGTCGACATGCAGCCGTCGGAGTCGACCCGGTCGAAGGTGGTACGGGTGGCGGCGCGCAGCGCCGAGTCCAGTCCGGCG
Organism: Streptomyces sp. CLV115; assembly: GCF_038448545.1. NCBI lineage: Bacteria > Bacillati > Actinomycetota > Actinomycetes > Kitasatosporales > Streptomycetaceae > Streptomyces > Streptomyces sp. CLV115. The sequence continues at coordinate 25,283 of NZ_JBCEWQ010000005.1, read as the reverse complement.
GTGTCCACATCGGCGTCGGTGGTGAGGACGACCAGCATGGTGGCGAGGCCCGGGGCGAGCATGCCCGCGCCCTTGGCCATGCCGCCGACGGTCCAGCCCGCGCCGCCCGCGACGGCGGTCTTGTGGACGGTGTCGGTGGTCTTGATCGCGATGGCGGCCTTCTCGCCGCCGTGCTCGCTGAGTGCGGCGGCGGCCGTCTCGATGCCGGGCAGCAGCTTGTCCATCGGGAGCAGCGTGCCGATCAGCCCGGTGGACGCGACCGCGATCTCACCGGCGTTGTGGCCGGTGAGCACCTCGGCGGCCTTCTCGGCGGTGGCGTGGGTGTCCTGGAAGCCCTTGGGGCCCGTACAGGCGTTGGCACCACCGGAGTTGAGGACGACGGCGGTGACCTCGCCGCCCTTGAGCACCTGCTCCGACCAGAGGACGGGGGCGGCCTTGACGCGGTTGGAGGTGAAGACGCCCGCGGCGGCGCGACGCGGACCGTGGTTGACCACGAGGGCCAGGTCCGGGTTACCGCTCTCCTTGATTCCCGCGGCGATGCCCGCCGCGGAGAACCCCTGTGCTGCCGTGACGCTCACGGTGCGACTCCGATCGTGGAAAGACCCGCGTCCTCGGGAAGTCCGAGGGCGATGTTCATGCTCTGCAGGGCGCCGCCGGCGGTGCCCTTGGCGAGGTTGTCGATGGCGCTGATCACGATGATCCGGCCGGCCGCCTCGTCGTGGGCGACCTGGATCTGTACGGCGTTGGAACCGTGGACGGACGCCGTGGCGGGCCACTGGCCCTCGGGGAGGAGCTCGACGAAGGGCTCGTCCGCGAACGCCTTCTCGTACGCGTCGCGGACCGACTCGGCGCTCACGCCGGGCTTCGCCTTCGCGCTGCAGGTGGCAAGGATGCCGCGGGGCATCGGCGCCAGGGTCGGCGTGAAGGAGACGGTGACCGGTTCGCCGGCGGCCGCGCTGAGGTTCTGGATCATCTCGGGGGTGTGCCGGTGGCCCCCGCCGACGCCGTACGGGGACATGTTGCCCATCACCTCGGAGCCGAGGAGATGCGGCTTGGCCGCCTTGCCCGCTCCGGAGGTGCCGGACGCGGCGACGATCACGGCCTCGGGCTCGGCCAGCTGGGCCGCGTACGCCGGGAAGAGCGCGAGCGAGACGGCGGTCGGGTAGCAGCCGGGCACGGCGATACGCTTGGACCCCGCCAGCGCGGCGCGTCCGCCCGGCAGTTCGGGCAGACCGTAGGGCCAGGTGCCCGCGTGCGGAGAACCGTAGAACTTCTCCCAGTCCGCGGCGTCCTTGAGCCGGAAGTCGGCCCCCATGTCGACGACCAGCACCTCGTCACCGAGTTGCTCGGCGACGGCGGCCGACTGTCCGTGCGGGAGGGCGAGGAAGACGACATCGTGCCCGGCGAGGACCTCGGCGGTGGTCGGCTGAAGCACCCGGTCGGCGAGCGGCCGCAGGTGCGGTTGCAGCGCGCCGAGCTTCTGCCCCGCGTTGGAGTTGGCCGTGAGCGCCCCGATCTCGACCTGGGGGTGAACCAGCAGGAGACGGAGCAGCTCCCCACCGGCGTATCCGCTCGCCCCTGCCACTGCCGCACGTACCACCATCGAAACCCTCCTCGTTGATGGCATGACTATACGCATCACTGCACTTTTATGCAAAGCTTTTGGCCTTTGATCAACGGTAGCGCCGCGGCTGGGCGCGCCGCCGGTCCGGAGATATCCACTCACCGGGGATATCCACGCGAGCAGGGGCCACAGGGGCGTGGCAGGCCGGCGCAGTGATCTCCGACTTGCCTGGTTCCTCGCGCACCGGGAAGTCGCACCGGGCGTCGCACAGGATCTGGGGGACGTGGCGATCGGCGGCCGGTTCAACAGCCGGGTCGGCCCTGGCACCGTTCTGATCGACGACATCGCGCAGCGGCTCGCGCCGTCGGTGCGCCCGGCCGGGGCGTGCGCCGGTCCTACGCCGGGGTCTGCCCGGCCTGCGCGCCGCATGATGGCAGCAGCGAGCCGTTCATGCGGGCATATCGACCATGAACGCATCTTCCATCAGGTATCCCCTGTTCACTGCTCGGTGGCGCCCTGCCATGCCGGAACGAGCCGAGGAGTCGACGTCGATGAAGAAGTTTGCCGCCACGGGTGCGGCCGTCGTGCTGAGCTGGGGACTGGGTACCGCACCGGCGAACGCGTCGCCGGTCCACTACCACCTGCAGAACGTGGCCACGCTCGACTGCCTGGACTTCCGGGCCGACTACGGGCCCTACGCGACAGGCTGCAACGAGGGCGCGTACCAGACCTGGCTGATGAACGACGCCATCGGCCGGCTCTCCGAGATGCGGCAGAACGCGGGCGACAGGCTGTGCCTGGTGGCCCGCAACGGTCAGGCGACGATGAAGCCCTGTTCGTCCAGTGACCCGGCGGCCCTGTGGAAGGCGTACGCCACCGCCGCGGGCTTCGAGCTGATCAACAACGTGACCAAGACCTGCCTCGGCGAGGGCTCGGGGAGCATCGCCCACGTCACGCTCGTCAAGTGCACCGGTGGCAACTCCCAGCAGTGGACGCTCTACCGCTGACCTGTTCGACGCCTTGCGAGTGGCGAACGGCCGGGGCGGCGGTGGGCACTCACGAGGCGTCCCGGAGACCCGGGGCGGGTCACGGCACCGTCCTTCCGCCGGGCCGTGACCGTGCCCGCCCGTCGGTCCCGAACGCGTCGATGTCAGGATGGTTCCATGACGAGCAAGGTTTACTTCGACATCACCATCAACGACGAGCCCGCCGGGCGGATCACGTTCAAGCTGTTCGACGACATCGTTCCCAAGACCGCGGAGAACTTCCGCGCGCTGGCGACCGGTGAGAAGGGCTTCGGTTACAAGGGGTCCTCGTTCCACCGCATCATCCCCGAGTTCATGCTCCAGGGCGGCGACTTCACCGCGGGCAACGGCACCGGCGGCAAGAGCATCTACGGCGCCAAGTTCCCGGACGAGAACTTCAAGCTGAAGCACACCAAGCCGGGCCAGCTGTCCATGGCCAACAGCGGCCCCGACTCCAACGGCTCGCAGTTCTTCATCACGACGATCGTGACGTCGTGGCTGGACGGCAAGCACGTGGTGTTCGGTGAGGTCGACGACGAGGCCGGCATGGACCTGGTCAAGAAGATCGAGGCCCTCGGCACGCAGAGCGGCCGCCCGCAGGCGAAGATCACCATCGCGGACAGCGGCGTTCTCTGACCCGCACGCACAGCAGCTGGATCGAGCGCGGCGCCCCCCCCGGCAGTCCCGCCGGGCGGCGCGCTCCGTCGTACCGGCGGCCGGGCGACGCCGGCTCCGCTCGGTACGGTGCCGGGATGGGGAACACATTCCACGGCGGGGGCCGCACCCTGTCCCTGTCCAACGGCGGCACGGCGGTCTTCGTCGACGTGCTCGTACTGGCCGTGTCCGATCTCGCCGACAGTGCCTGGGAGTACCGCTTCGCCACCCTGCTGGCCCTGCAGGACCAGGGCGTCATGGGGCGCGGAGCGGTCGGATTCGACCTGGAGGACATCGACTGGGGCCGCTCACCGGGCGAGCAGGCGGCGGCGAAGGGTTTCGTCCTGCGGGTGCTCGATCTGGCGCTGCGCAGGCACCGGTGGGACGAGCTGGGCTACGAGCCGCCGTTCGCCGAGGAGTATCTGCGGCAGTACCGCGAGATGGTCGAGGCGTTCGACCCCGCCGACGCCGGGCTCCGCAACGGCGGCAACCCGCCTTTTCCCGGCCCGGAGGAGGCCGCCATGGCGTCGTGCGTGCGGCACCGCCTCCTGTGCGTGCCGGAGTACGGGGAGGCATGCGTCTTCTGCAACTCCTCGCACTGAGCCCCGCGACCGGAGCGCACCCCCGACCGTCAACCGGCAGTTGACACCTGGAGACTGTCAACCTACGGTTGACACATGGAGAATCCCGTACGCCCGACGCATCCCGTGCGCCTCGACGAACTGATCGAGGCCATCAAGAAGGTTCACACCGACGCCCTCGACCAGCTCTCCGACGCGGTGATCGCCGCGGACCACCTCGGTGACGTGGCCGACCACCTGATCGGACACTTCGTGGACCAGGCCCGGCGCTCCGGTGCCTCCTGGACCGACATCGGCAAGAGCATGGGGGTGACCAGGCAGGCCGCCCAGAAGCGGTTCGTGGCCAAGGACCCCGGCGAGGTGTCGGATCTCGACCCCAGCCAGGGGTTCAGCCGCTTCACCCCGCGCGCCAAGAACGTGGTGATGGCCGCGCAGAACGAGGCCCGCTCCGCACACAACGACGAGGTGGGCACCCAGCACCTGGTACTGGGGCTGCTCAGCGAACCGGAAGGGCTGGCGGCCGCCTTCGTCAAGGCCCAGGGCATCACCCTGGAGGCCGTCCGCGGGGCCGCGACCGAGGCGCTGCCGCCGGCCGCGACCGGCGAGCTGCCGGAGCTCGTTCCGTACGACGCCGGGGCCCGCAAGGCGCTGGAGCTGACGTTCCGCGAGGCGCTCCGGATGGGCCACAACTACATCGGCACCGAGCACATCCTGCTCGCGCTGCTGGAACAGGAGGACGGTACGGGGGTGCTGACCGGTCTCGGCATCGACAAGGCGGCCGCCGAGGCGGGCATCGCCGAGGCCCTCAGCCTGATCGCCGCCCCGCCGGAGAACGGCTGAGCGGTGCGGTGCCGGCCGCCGCACAACGGCGGCCGGCATCCGGCTCCCCCGACCGCCAGGGCGAATTCCGGCCAGTGCCCGGCGGCCGGGGCTTCGAGGGCGAGAGGACTGCGGCCGACGTGGGCACCGCGCACGGAGCGGGCAGTCCCCGGCCGTGAACCGTGCGCCGACCAGGGCTTCCCGCCCCGTCGGCGGTGCGCCGGCCGTCCCGGTGAACGGTCAGCGGACTCCCGCTTCGAGCCTGAGACTCCAGCGGCCCGGCACGCCGGTCAGCGTGACCGTGGAGAGCGGCCCGACGTCCACGCTCCAGTACGCCGACGGCGGGGCCTTGAGCGCGTAGACGAGGGCGGCCCGGACGACCGCCGGTTCGGCGACGGCGACGATGGCGCCCTCGCACACGGGGCGGGTGTCCAGCCAGCCCCCTATCCGCGAGATGAAGGCGAGCAGCGGCTCGCCACCGTGCGGGGCGGAGCGCGGATCGGCCAGCCAGGCATCGACCGCCGCGGGTTCGCACGCCGTGACGTCGGCGAGGGTACAGCCCCGCCAGCGGCCCATGTCGCAGTCGCGCAGGGCCGGTTGGACGAGCGGGGCGAAGCCCAGCGCGTCGCCGGTGGCACGGCTGCGCGGGGTCGGCGAGCAGTAGCGCAGCTCGGCTGCGCCCAGCGGCATGAGGGCGGGCGCGGCGAGCCCGATCTCGTACAGACCGGTGTGGTCGAGCGGCCGGTCGTCGTCGAAGCGCTCGGCGAGCAGGGCGGAGCTGCGAGCCGCGGCGACCAACGAGACTCTGGAAGTCATGGCGGTGATCGTGGATCCGAACACCCTTCCGGTCAAGAGGGCCTCCGCAAGTCCGTACGGCCCGGTCCGGAACGAGGCGGATCCCACCACCCCCGCCCCCGATTGGCCAAAAGCGCCCTTCTCATGGGACACCCGGGTCTGCCGGGTCAGGGTCGCGGGCCGCCGCCGGAACCGGTCAGTACCTCCTCGCAGGCGGTGCGCAGCCGGCGGATCCCCTCGGCGATCTCGGCCGCCCCGGCGGCCGCGGCAAAGCTCAACCGGATCTGCGGGGACGGGGGTTCGGCGCAGAAGTAGGGGCGGCCGGGCGCGATGGCGACGCCCGCGCGCAGGGCCGCCGAGACCACCGCGGACTCGTCCGTGCCGGCCTCCGCCTCGGGCAGGCGCAGCCAGAGGCTGCCGCCGCCGGCGGGGAGGTGCGGAAGCGTGAGACCGGGCAGTTCCAGGCTCAGGGCCGTCGTCATGGCGGTGCGCCGGTCGCGCAGAGCGGTCGACACGGAACGCAGGTGGTGGCCCCACGCCGGGGAGCCGACGAGTTCGAGCGCCGCCTCCTGGAGCGGGCGGGGGACGAAGAAGCTGTCGACGATCTGGATGGCGCGCAGCCGGCCCAGCACCGGCCCGCGGGCGGCCAGCGCCCCCACCCGCAGGCTCGGCGAGGCGATCTTGGTCAGGGAGCAGACATGGACGACCACCCCGTCCGGGTCGTCGGCGGCCAGGGGGGCGGGCAGCGGGCCGGCGTCGTCGTGGACGAGCCGGCGCGCGAAGTCGTCCTCGACGACGAAGGCGCCCGCCGCGCGGGCGATCCGGACCACCTCGGCGCGCCGTTCGGGGGCCAGGACCGCGCCGGTCGGGTTCTGGAAGAGCGGCTGGCAGACGAAGACGCGGGCGCCGGTGGCCCGGAACGCCGCTTCGAGCAGCTCCGGCCGTACGCCGTCGGCGTCCATGGGCACCGGCACGGGCCGCAGTCCGGCGGCGCGGGCGACCGCCAGCATGCCCGGGTAGGTGGGTGACTCGACCAGGAGCGGGGCGCCGGGCGGGGCGAGTGCGCGCAGCGCGGTGGCCAGGGCGCTCTGGCCACCCGCGGTGATCAGTACGTCGGCGGCGCCGAGCGCGGGCCCGATCTCGCGGGCGAACCAGGCCCGCAGTTCGGTCAGGCCGTCGGTGGGCGGCCGGTCCCAGGCGCCGGGGCGGCGGCCGGCCCGGGCTAGGGCGGCGGCGAGCGCCCGCTCCGGCTGCAGCGAGGAGTGGAGGTAGCCACCGTTCAGCTCGATGACTCCGGGCGGCGGTGCGGCGAGCGTGACCAGGACCCCGGAGGCGTCGACGGTGCGCGGCACCGCCTCCGGCCCGCCGTCGCCGCTGAGGGACACCTCCTGCCAGGAGGTGTCGCCCGGCGGGGACACATCGGTGCGGGGCTGCGCCCGGAAGGCTCCGGAGCCGGGCCTGGTGACCACGAGCCCCTCGGCGACGAGCTGGGCGACGGCCCGGGAGACGGTGACGGGGCTGACCCGGAAGCGCTCCACCAGGGCCCGACTGGACGGCAGCTTTCCACCCGGTGAGTAGCGGTTCAGTTCGACCCGGAGGGATCCGACCAGGTCGGCGACACTGCTACGCTCGTTCATGAGAGCAGAGAGTAGCGCTATCGATGACAACTCGATAGCACTCGGCCGGTCGTCCGGCGCCCGTCCCGGCGCCAGTAACGACACCGTCGATCACACCAGCACCAGCACCAGCACCAGCACCAGCACCAGCACCGACAGCAACGCCGCCGCCGGCCGTGGGTCGCACCGCGGCGGCCTCGTGCTCGCCGGGCTCGGCGTCTTCGCCTTCTCGCTGACCTTTCCCGCCACCGCCTGGGGCCTGGAGAGCTTCGGCCCCTGGTCCCTGGTGGCGCTGCGTACCCTGCTCGGCGCGGTGATCGCGGGCGGGGCGCTGCTCCTGGGACGCGTCGCGCCGCCGGACCGCCGGCACTGGGCCGGGCTGGCCGTGGTCGCCGCGGGCGGGGTGATCGGCTTCCCGCTGCTGACCACGCTGGCGCTGCAGACCTCGACGACCTCGCACGCGGCCGTGGTCGTGGGCCTGCTGCCGCTGACCACCGCGGTGTTCTCCTCGCTGCGGACCGGAGCGCGGCCGTCGCGCGCCTTCTGGATCGCGGCACTGGCCGGCGCGGCCGTGGTGATCGCGTTCACCGCGCAGCAGAGCGGGGGCGAGCTGTCCGGCGCCGATCTGTATCTGTTCGGCGCGCTGCTGACGTGCGCGGCGGGCTACACGGAGGGGGGCAGGCTGGCCCGGGTCCTGCCGGGCTGGCAGGTGGCTGCCTGGTCGCTGGTGCTCTGTCTGCCGCTCTCGGTGGCGGGGACGGCGCTCGCGTTGTCGGCCGAGCCGGTGCGGCTGACCGCTCACGGGGTGATCGGCCTGGTCTGGGTGGCGGCCGGTTCGGCGTTCCTCGGGCTGTACGTCTGGTACCGGGGGATGGCGGAGATCGGGGTGCCGCGGGCCAGCCAGCTCCAGCTCGCGCAGCCGCTGCTGACCCTGCTGTGGTCGTTCCTGCTGCTCGACGAGACGGTCCCGGCGGCGGCGCCGGCGGCCGCGATCGCGGTGCTCGTCTGCATCGCGGCCACCCAGCGGACGGGGCGTGAGCGGCGTACGCGGTGAACGCCCCGTCCTCCCCACCGGGCAAAGCCGGCTTTCGGTCATAGACTTGTCGACATGGACCGTCACCCGTGAGGAGGTCAGTCCCGATGGAGGCACACGCGGGCGACCGGCTGCTGATGCACGGCAGGACCGTGGGACAGCACGACAAGGTCGCAGAGATCGTCGAAGTGCTCGGGGCCGGGGGCACTCCCCCGTACCGCGTCCGCTTCGAGGACGGACACGAACACCTGATTTCACCCGGTCCCGACAGCGTCGTACAGCACACCGGCACCCGGAAGCAGGCCCCGGAGACTCCGTAGCGGCCTCCGGCGGCCGGCACCGCTCCTCGCTCCCGGTACCGGGCCGGGCCGGTCCGTTCCCGGCGGCCCGGCCCGATCACCCGTCGCGTCCACCCCGTTCGGTCAGCGGGGTGGGCGCACCCTGCTGCGGTAGTGGTCGCCCACCACCCGGTCCATGGCCCCGATCCGGTCCCTGACCACGTCCTTCCCGGAGAAGTACACATGGCCGCGCACCTGGTCGTACCGGGCGGCGAGGTCGATGTGCCGGGAGAGTTCGGCCGGGTCCTGCCAGGCGGCGGGCTGGGCCGGGTCACCGGCCTTGTACAGCGCCTCCCCCACGAACAGGTCGACCTCCGTGCCGCGCACCACCTCGCTCCACCACGGCAGCAGCTTGGCGTAGTCGGCGGCGGCGAAGCCGATGTTCCAGTAGATCTGCGGGCAGATGTAGTCGATCCAGCCCTTCCTGATCCAGCCGCGGGTGTCGGCGTACAGATCGTCGTAGGTCTGCACGCCCGCCCTGGTGTCGGAGCCGAGCGGATCGGTGGAGGCGTTGCGCCACACCCCGAACGGGCTGATCCCGAACTGGACGTTCTTCTTGATCTTCTTGATCCGCTCGGAGGTCTCGCGCACCAGCTTGTCGGTGTTGTCGCGCCGCCAGGCGGCCTTGTCCGGGAAACCCGCGCCGTACTTGCGGTACGTGGCGTCGTCGTCGAAGACCTGCCCGGCCACCGGGTACGGGTAGAAGTAGTCGTCCCAGTGCACGGCGTCGATGTCGTAGCGGCGGACCGCATCGAGCATCGCGTCCTGGACGAAGCTGCGGACCTCCGGAATCCCGGGGTTGTAGTAGAGCTTCCCGCCGTACGGCAGGACCCAGTCGGGGTGCAGCCGGGCCGGGTGGGTGGCGGCCAGCCGGGACGGGTCGGTGTGGTTGGCGACCCGGTACGGGTTGAACCAGGCGTGCAGCTCCAGTCCGCGGCGGTGTGCCTCGCGGACGGCGGTGCCCAGCGGATCCCAGCCGGGGTCCTTGCCCTGGACGCCGGTGAGGTACTGGGCCCACGGTTCGTAGGGCGAGGGCCACAGCGCGTCGGCGGTCGGCCGGACCTGGAGGACGACGGTGTTCAGCCGCCGGTCCACGGCCTCGTCGAGGTAGGCGATCAGCTCGGCCTCCTGGGCGGCAGCGCTCAGGCCGGGCGCCGAGGGCCAGTCCAGATTGGCGACGGTGGCGACCCACATTCCGCGCAGCTCGCGCCGGACGACATGGCGGTGGCGGGAGTGCTCCGGCGCACCGGTCCGCCGGGAAGGACCTGCGAAGGCGTCACCGGCCAGGGTGACGGTGCTCACCATCCCCGCGACCACCCCGGCCGCTCCCGCCACAAAGCTTCTTCGGGCCATTTGCCGCATTTCGCTGCACCTGCCGTCTCTCTGTCATCGTTGTCAACGATCCGTCGCCCCTGTATTCAGGCGTAACGCAGAGCATGCCCGCCCCGGCCCACGATGACCCGTAAGGCGCGGAGTAACGTCGGGGGGTCGGGGCGGGCACCGGTATCAGACGGGAACCTGCGACACGCAGAACAGCGAAAGGCACGAGGTGACGGACTCTATGGCCGACATTGCACGCGTCGGAGTGGTGGGCTGTGGCCAGATGGGCGCGGGCATCGCGGAGGTGTGCGCCCGCAGCGGTCTTGAGGTCATGGTGGCCGAGACCACCGGCGAGGCGTTGGAGATCGGCCGCACCCGGCTGCACAACTCCCTCTCGAAGGCCGCCGACCGCGGCAAGATCACTCCGGAGGAGCGCGACGAGACACTCGCCCGGCTGAGCTTCACCACCGACCTGGGCGAATTCGCCGACCGCGATCTCGTCATCGAGGCCGTCGTGGAGAACGAGCAGGTCAAGACCGAGATCTTCCAGGTGCTCGACCAGGTGGTGACCCGGCAGGACGCGATCCTCGCCTCGAACACCTCCTCCATCCCGCTGGTGAAGCTGGCCGTGGCGACCTCCCGCCCGGACCAGGTCATCGGCATCCACTTCTTCAACCCGGCCCCGGTGCAGAAGCTCGTCGAGCTGATCCCCGCCCTGACGACGTCCGACGAGACGGTCAAGCGGGCCGAGGCCCTGGTCCAGGAAGTGCTGGGCAAGCACCCGATCCGCGCCCAGGACCGCTCCGGCTTCGTCGTCAACGCGCTGCTGATCCCGTATCTGCTCTCCGCGATCCGGATGTTCGAGTCGGGGATCGCCAGCCGTGAGGACATCGACAACGGCATGGAGCTCGGCTGCGCCCACCCGATGGGCCCGCTCAAGCTCTCCGACCTGATCGGTCTCGACACGGTGGCCTCGGTCGCCGACTCGATGTACGCGGAGTTCAAGGAGCCGCTGTACGCCGCTCCCCCGCTGCTCCAGCGCATGGTGGACGCGGGCAGGCTCGGCCGCAAGACGGGCTCGGGTTTCTACCCGTACTCCTGATCCTTCCTCCGCGCCCGTACGGGGCCGGGCCGGGCAATCCCCGGACCGGCCCCGTACGCGGTCGTGCGGTGCTCAACCCAGCCGTAAGTGGCGCAGCATCATCAGTCCGGCGGCCATGCCCGCGGCCGGGATCTCGCCGCGCAGGATCAGGCCGGGCACCAGCTTGAGCGGTATCCACTCGCGGCGCGAGGACTCGAAGGCGTCGCTGGGCGTGCCGGTCCAGTCGGCCCGGTCGGACCAGTAGAGGTGGTGCCGGGCGTCGATGAGGCCGTTCGACGGCTCCACGGTCAGCAGCGGGCGCAGCGGACCGGGGCGCCAGCCGGTCTCCTCCTCCATCTCCCGGGCGGCGGCGGCCTCGTTGTCCTCGCCGTCCTCCACGACGCCCGCGGCGAGCTCCCAGCCCCAGCTGTCCGTGATGAACCGGTGCCGCCAGAGCAGCAGCACCTCGTCGGCCTCGTTGACCGCGGTGGCAGCCGCGACGGGGCGCAGCCGGATGAGGTAGTGGTCGAGATGGCGTCCGTCGGGGATGACGACGTCCGCCAGATTGACCCGGAACCAGCGGTTCTCATACACAGTTTGTTCGTTCAGGTTCGTCCATTGCACGGTTTTGCCACCTTCCGACAAGTAGGTGGCAACATCGCAGCAGGAGCAGGACCGGAAGGGAACGTACCGGTATCCCCCGCTCCGCGCTCACAGCGGTACGCGCAACGCCCCGTCGATCAGTTCGGCGGCCCGCCCCGCATCCGCGCAGCCGCTCGCGACCAGGTCCTCGCGCACGGCGCGCAGCCGGTCACGCAGCCGCCGCGACTCCATGCCCCCGGCCCGCTCCGCCATCTCCACCGCGGTGGCCGCCGCCCGGTCCGCCTCCCCCTGACGCAGTTCGACATGGGTCAGCATGGCCAGCCGGTGCACCCGGCCCCGGTCGTGCGCCGGGATCCGCACCGCCTTCGCCGCGTGCTCCCGGGCCCCCGGCAGATCGCCGATGCCGAGCAGCGCCTCGGCCACCTGCACATCGACCAGTCCCGGCTGCACGTAGCCCGTCTCGTCCGGTTCCCGGCCCGGCAGGATGCGCCCGGCCTCCGACTCGGCGCGCCGGATGCACTCGCGGGCGCCGCTCGCGTCGCCGAGACGGGCGTACGCCTTGGCCTGCATCGCGTACAGATCGGCGGCGAGCGCCGGGCTGATGTGTCCGGTGGCGGCCCGCAGCGCCGCCTGGGCGAAGGCCACGGACTGGCGGTAGTCGGCGAGGAGGAGCGACTGGTTGACCAGCAGGGCGATCACATAGCCGCCGAGCCCCCGGTCCCCGCTCGCCTTGGCCAGCCGCAGCGCCTGGTGGAAGTAGCGCTGGGCGAGCCCGTGCGCGTCGGAGTCGTACGCGCAGATCCCCGCGACCGCCACCAGCCCGCCGGCCGCCCGGTACAGCCGGCGGCCCATCGCGTCGCTGTAGCCGCCACGCAGCAACGGGGCGGCCTCGGCGTTGAGGAAGCCGACGACGCGGGACCGGGTCGCGATTCCACCCGCCCGGCGGTACATCAGTTCGTAGTGGGTGCGGGCCGCGCGCAGGGTCACTATGTCGGCCATGGAGACACGGGTCGCCCCGTCGCGGGAGACATCGGCGTCCTCCGGCGGGTTCTCCCACTCCCATACCGGCATCACCGCCGTGGTGCCCGTGACGGCGGCCGGGGCGAGGGCTTGCGGGCGCTGCGCCTCGTCCGAGCGCCACAGCGCGGTGGCCCGCTCCACGAAGCCGGTGAGCGGGGAGCCGGGTACGGGAGAGCCGGTGCCCGGGGCCGCCATGCCGATGTCTTCCAGCGAGACGGGCCTGCTCAGCCGGTTGCCGAGCACCTCGCAGATCAGGTCGGGCACCTGGCCGCGCGGGCGCTGCCCCTTCAGCCAGCGGGCCACGGCGGTGTGTTCGTACCGCAGTCGCAGTCCGCGGGGGCGGCCGGCCCGGTTGATGTGCGCGGCGAGGCCCGCCCGGGAGACGCCCGCCTCCTCGATCAGGGCAGCCAGCAGAATGTTGGGCTCCGTTGCCCCCATGTGCCCCTCCGGTGGTTCGGCACGCCGAGGCGTGTCGCACCAGTGGAGCACGATTCACACGGGGTGTGAACGCAATGCCCGAACCGTCCCGCTGCGCACCCTGTTGCGCCGGCGCGCGGATCGGTTGAATCAGTCGTCTCGCAAGAGGCGGACGGGTCGTCTGCTCCCCCTCGTACAGTACGACGACCCGCAACCGCGCCGTCCGCGCCGCCGACCTGCCCGACGCTCCGAGGCAGCGCGGACGGCGCCGGACCGCACGGCCCACTGCCCACGGATCGGAGGGTGGCTGCGGGATCGGCTCGGAGCCGGGTTCCCCCGGGCCGCGCCGGGGCCCGCGTGCGGTCCACGCCGTTCGGCGAGCATGGCAGGAGGGGGGGCTCCGATGACCGGATGCGCCCCTCCTCGCCGTGTCCGTGCGGAACGCTACGCGCCCCGCAGCACCGCGCCCGTCCGCTCGGCGGCCAGGGCCACCGCCGCGTCGCGCGCGGCCGAGGCCTCGTCCACCGTCAGCGTGCGGTCCGCCGCGCGGAAGCGCAGCGCGTACGCCAGGGACTTGCGGCCCGCACCGATCTGCTCACCGGTGAAGACGTCGAACAGCCGCACCGATTCGAGGAGTTCGCCCGCGCCTTCGCGCAGCGCCCGCTCCACGTCGGCGGCCGGGACGTTCTCCGCGACGATCAGCGCGACGTCCTGGGTCGCCACCGGGAAGGTGGAGATCCGGGGCGCCTGGAGCGCGCCGTCGACGGCCTGCTCCAGGACGTCGAGCTCGACCTCGGCGGCGCAGGTCCGCTCAGGCAGGTGGAGCGCCTTGACCACCCGCGGGTGGAGTTCGCCCGCGTGCCCGAAGAGCGTCTCCTCGCCGTTCACCATGACGTACAGCGCGGCGCAGCGGCCCGGGTGCCAGGGCGCGTGCTGGTCGGCGCGCACGGTCACCTCGACACCGGCCTCGTGGGCGATCGTGCGGGCGGCCTCGACCGCGTCCGCCCAGTCGGCCGGGCGGCCCCTGCCCCACCAGCCGGCCTGCTCGCGGGCGCCCGCGAGGACGACCGCGGCGCGGCGCGGCTGACGCGGCAGCGAGGCGTCGAGCCCGGCGATCTCCTCCGCGGTGGGCCGGCAGTCGACGGGCAGCCGTACGGCCTTGGTCTCCGTGCCCGTGGGCCGGAAGACCAGGCCGGTCTCGAAGAGCGCGAGGTCGTGGCTGCCGCGTCCGTCGTTGCGCCGCAGTGCGCCGAGCAGGCCCGGCAGCAGCGTGGTGCGCAGCGCCGGCTCCTCGTCGGAGAGCGGGTTGACGAGCTTGACGGTACGGCGGCGGGCGTCGTCGGCGCCGAACCCGAGCTGGTCGAGGACGGCGTCGCCGATGAACGGGTAGTTCAGCGCCTCGACGTAGCCGGCTCCGGCGAGCGCCCGGCCGACCCGGCGGTGCAGCCGCTGGCGGTCGGTGAGCCCGCGGCCCGACGGCGGGGTGGGGAGGGTCGACGGGAGGTTCTCGTAGCCCTCCAGCCGGATGACCTCTTCGGCGAGGTCGTTCGGCTCGCCGAGGTCAGGGCGCCAGGACGGCACGGTGACGATCAGCTCGTCCTGCCCGTAGACGTCGCAGCCGACCTCCTGGAGGCGGCGCACGACGGTCTCGCGCCCGTAGTCGACGCCGGCCACCTTGTCGGGGTGGTTCGCGGGCATCGCGATGGTGCGGGGCGCGGACGGGGCGCTGACCTCGGTGACCCCGGCCTCGGCGGTGCCGCCGGCGAGCAGCACCAGCAGGTCGACGGTGCGCTGCGCGGCGGCAGCGGCGGCCTGTGGGTCCGAGCCGCGCTCGAAGCGCTTGGACGCCTCGGAGGACAGCTTGTGGCGGCGCGCGGTCCGGGCGATCGAGATCGCGTCGAAGTGCGCGGCCTCGATGACGACCTCGGTGCTGCGGTGCTCACCGTCCTGGACGTCCGCGATCTCGGTGTTGGCACCGCCCATGACGCCCGCGAGGCCGATCGGCCCACGGTTGTCGGTGATGACCAGGTCCTCGGCGTCCAGGACGCGGACCGTTCCGTCGAGGGTGGTGAGCTTCTCGCCCTGCTGGGCGCGGCGCACCCCGATCGGCCCGTCGATGCGGGTGCGGTCGTAGGCGTGCAGCGGCTGGCCGAGTTCCAGCATCACGTAGTTGGTGATGTCGACGGCGAGCGAGATCGGGCGCATCCCGGCCTTCTGCAGCCGGCGCCGGAGCCAGATCGGGGAGCGGGCCTCGGGCTGGAGACCGACGACGGTGCGCGCGGTGAACCGGTCGCAGCCGATCGGGTCGGCGACCTTGACCGGGTAGCCGTACGCGTTCGGCGCGGGCACGTCCAGCAGCGCCGGGTCGCGCAGCGGCAGCCCGTACGCGATGGCGGTCTCGCGGGCGACGCCGCGCATGGAGAGGCAGTAGCCCCGGTCCGGCGTGACGGCGATGTCCAGCACCTCGTCGACGAGCTGGAGCAGCTCGATCGCGTCGGTGCCGACCTCGTGCTCGGGCGGCAGCACGATGATGCCGTGCGTGCCGTCGTCGCCCATGCCGAGCTCGTCGGTGGAGCAGATCATGCCGTGCGAGGTCTTGCCGTACGTCTTGCGGGCGGCGATCGCGAAGTCACCGGGCAGCACGGCGCCCGGGAGGACCACGACGACCTTGTCGCCGACGGAGAAGTTGCGGGCGCCGCAGACGATCTCCTGCGGCTCGCCGGTGCCGTTGGCGCTGCCGACGTCGACCGTGCAGAAGCGGATGGGCTTCTTGAAGCCCTCCAGCTCCTCGATGGTCAGTACCTGTCCGACGACCAGCGGGCCCTTGAGGCCGGCGCCGATCTGCTCGACGGTCTCGACCTCCAGACCCACGGCGACGAGCTTGGCCTGTACGTCACGGCCGGTCTCCGTCGCCGGCAGGTCGACGTACTCCCGCAGCCAGGAAAGCGGGACGCGCATCAGATCTCCATCCCGAACGGCCGGGTGAACCGGACGTCACCCTCGACCATGTCTCGCATGTCTTCTACGTTGTGGCGGAACATCAGCATCCGCTCGATGCCGAACCCGAAGGCGAATCCGCTGTACTTCTGGGGGTCGACGCCGCAGGCGATGAGCACCTTGGGGTTGACCATGCCGCAGCCGCCGAGCTCGATCCAGCCCTCGCTGCCGCAGGTGCGGCAGGGGCGGTCCGGGTTGCCGACGGAGGCGCCGCGGCAGACGTAGCAGACCATGTCCATCTCGGCGGACGGCTCGGTGAACGGGAAGAAGTTCGGCCGCAGCCGGGTCTTCATGTCCGGGCCGAAGAGCGCCTGGACCATGTGGTCGAGGGTGCCCTTGAGGTCGGCCATGGTGAGGCCCTCGTCGACGGCCAGCAGCTCGATCTGGTGGAAGACCGGGGTGTGCGTCGCGTCGAGCTCGTCGGTGCGGTAGACGCGGCCGGGGCACACGACGTAGACCGGGGGCTCCCGGTCGAGCAGGGAGCGGGCCTGGACCGGCGAGGTGTGGGTGCGCAGCACGACCCCGGACTCGTCGTTCCTGGCGCCGTCGGGGCCCTGGACGAAGAAGGTGTCCTGCATCTGCCGGGCCGGGTGGTCGGGCACGAAGTTCAGGGCGTCGAAGTTGAACCACTCCGCCTCGACCTCGGGGCCCTCGGCGACCTCGTAGCCCATGGCCACGAAGACGTCCGCGACGCGCTCCATGATGGTCGTCAGCGGGTGGCGGGCGCCGGCCGGGGTGCGGTCGTAGGGCAGCGTGACGTCCACCGCCTCCTCGACCAGCACGCGGGCGTCCCGCTCCGCCTCCAGCTCCGCCTGACGGGCGGCGAGGGCCTTGGAGACCGCGCCGCGGGCCTGGCCCACGCGCTTGCCCGCCTCGGCCTTGGCCTGCGGCGGCAGTGCGCCGATCTCGCGGTTGGCGAGCGACAGCGGCGAGGTGCCCCCGGTGTGCGCGGTCTTCGCCTGGGCGAGCGCGTCGAGGTCACCGGCGGCGGCGAAGGCGGCGAACGCCTCGTCCCGCATGCGCTCGATCTCTTCCGGTTTCAGTGCCTCGACCTCGACTGGGTCGTACGACTTGTTCGGTGCCGACATCTCTTCCCGTGCTTCCGATTGGCTGATACTGCGCTTACCGGGGAAGGCCCCGGACCCCCATGGCCCCGATCGACGACTGGAGGACGCAAAGGTGCCAAAGGTCGAGTCTAAGGGCCACAGGATGTGTGGGAGGCCCGCGGGCCGCTCAGACCAGGTAGGCCGGCGTGCTCACGGGCAGGATAAATCGGAACTCCGCGCCGCCGCCGGGGCCGCGGCCGACCGTGATCGTGCCGCCGTGCGCCTCGACGATGCCCTTGACGATGTAGAGGCCCAGGCCCGTACCGCCGCGCTTGCTCCCCCGCCAGAAGCGGGTGAAGACACGGCCCATCGACTCCTCGGGAATGCCGGGGCCTTCGTCGCTCACGGTGACCGCCGTTCCCTTCTCGTCGCTCGCGGGTGCGGGTGCGACTTCGATGGTGACGGTTCCCTCGCCGTGGCGCACCGCGTTTTCCAGCAGGTTGCCGAGCACCTGGTCGACCTTGTCGGGGTCGGCCCAGACCGCGGGCAGCGGCTGGCAGGTACGGACGAGGAAGCGGTCGGGGTCCTGGCCGGTCGCGGTGAGGGCCTGGACGTGCCGTTCGACGGCGGCGGAGAGGTCCACGGGCTGGCGCCGCAGCTCCAGGCGTCCGGAGTCGATCCGGGAGATGTCGAGCAGCTCGGCGATGAGCCGGGTGACACGGCCGGCGTCGGCGTCGACCGTCTCCAGCATCAGGCGCTTCTGGTCGTCGGTGAACCGCTCCCACTTGGCCAGGAGCGTCGCGGTGAAGCCCTTGACCGAGGTCAGCGGGGAGCGCAGCTCGTGGGCGACCGTGGCGATCAGCTCGGCGTGGCTGCGTTCGTTGCGGCGGCGGGCCTCGGTGCCGCGCAGCGAGACCACCACCCGCCGCACCGGCCCGGTCGGGTGCTCGCGCACGTAGCGGGCGGAGACCAGGACCTCCCGGCCGCCGGGCAGCAGCAGATTGCGCTCGGGCTGGCCGACCCGGGTGGCGAGGCCGTCGTAGGGGTCGGTCAGCTCCCACCAGCGGCGGCCCTTGAGGTCCTCCAGCGGCAGTACGTGCTCCAGGGCGCGGCCGAGGGCGGCGGCCCTGGGCACCGCGGTGATCCGGGTGGCCGCGGCGTTGAAGCAGATGATCCGGCCGGTCTCGTCGGCGACGGCCAGGCCGTCGGGCAGATGGTCGGGATCGATCCCCATGTCGAAGACTCCGGGCTCCGGATTCTCGGCCGCGTCGCCCGCCCCGGCGGCGGGTTCGCAGGCGCGCACGACGGCCGTATGTGTCTCGCGCGGCCTGCTCATGCCGACAGCCATATCCCGTACCCCACCTCTCGAACCGGTGCAGTGGGCCCCCGAGTTCGCCACCCTACTAGTCGTCGGTGACCCGGCGACACCCTGCGATGTCACCGCGGGCGCTGGGCCCTCGCGGAGGCGTACAGGCATACGGCTGCCGCCGTCGCGAGGTTGAGGCTCTCCGCCTTGCCGTGGATGGGCACCCGCACCACGGCGTCGGCCAGTGCCCGGGTCTCCTCCGGCAGGCCCCAGGCCTCGTTGCCGAACACCCAGGCGGTCGGCCCGCCCATGGTGCCCGCGTCGAGTTCGTCGTCGAGGTCGTCGTCGCCCGCGCCGTCGGCGGCGAGGATCCGTACCCCGGCCGCCCGCAGCCCCTGCACGGCCTGCTCGACCGGGACGCCCACCGCGACCGGCAGATGGAAGAGCGAACCGACCGACGCCCGGACCGACTTGGGGTTGTAGAGGTCCACCGACGCGTCGGTGAGCACGACGGCGTCGGCGCCCGCCGCGTCGGCGCAGCGCAGCACCGTCCCGGCGTTCCCGGGGTCGCGCACGTGGGCGAGGACGGCGACCAGCTTCGGCTTAGCGGCGAGGATCGCGTCGAACGGGGAGTCGAGGAAGCGGCAGACGCCGATCAGGCCCTGCGGGGTGACGGTCTGCGACACATCGGCGAGCACCTCGCCGTCGGCGAGGTGCACCCGGGCGCCGGCCGCGTGGGCGGCGGTGACGATGTCGGCGTACCGCTCGGCCGCCTCCACGGTGGCGAACAGCTCGATCAGGGTCGGCTCGCCGTCGCTGCCGCGGTGCCCGGCGGCCTCGCGCACGGCCTGCGGCCCCTCGGCGATGAACCTGCGCTCCTTGCCGCGGAAGTTGCGCCTGGCCAGCCGCCGGGCGGCGGCGACGCGTGGCGATCGCGGGGAGATCAGTTCGGGGGTGCCCATGGTCGGCGGCGAGCCTCTCTGCATACGGAGGTGGCGGACGTACGGAACGTGTCGTGCAACGCACCGGACCCGCAGACGGCGAGCGCCTGCGGGTCCGGAACGGAAGACAGTGCGACCTGGATCAGGCGGCCTTCGGGGCGTTGACGTCGCTCGGGAGGGCCTTCTGGGCAACCTCGACGAGGGCGGCGAACGCGTTGCTGTCGTTGACCGCGAGCTCGGCCAGGATCTTGCGGTCCACCTCGATGTTGGCGGCCTTCAGACCCTGGATGAGGCGGTTGTACGTCATGCCGTTCTGGCGGGCAGCGGCGTTGATGCGCTGGATCCACAGCTGACGGAAGTCGCCCTTGCGCTTCTTGCGGTCGTTGTAGTTGTAGACGAGGGAGTGGGTGACCTGCTCCTTCGCCTTGCGGTACAGGCGGGAGCGCTGGCCGCGGTAACCGCTGGCCTGCTCGAGGATTGCCCGGCGCTTCTTGTGAGCGTTTACTGCCCGCTTGACGCGTGCCACTTTTTAACTCCTTGTAGCGGGGCTGGTGTTCGCGGTGTCGACTCACCCAGCCCGGAAACGAATTGGTCCCGGTCTCGAATTCGGCGCCCACGGATTCACCGCGGGCCGCGAACTCACTTGCCGAGAAGCTTCTTGATCTTCTTGGCGTCGGACGGAGCCACTACGACCGTGCCGGTCAGCGAGCGGGTCTTCTTGGACGACTTGTGCTCAAGAAGGTGGCGCTTGCCGGCGCGCTCACGGAGCACCTTGCCGGAGCCGGTGATCTTGAAGCGCTTGCTGGCACCGCTGTGCGTCTTGTTCTTCGGCATCGCGCCGTTCTCTCCTCGTCAGTGGCGCCCCTCGCGGTGCGGGCACCGGGCAGCAGGGGCGTCAGATCTTGGTGGGAATTCCGGGGTGACCCGGGGCCGCCTGGATGGCGGCCCCCGGAGGTCAGGCCTCGGAAGGTGTCTCGGCCGGAGCCTCGGGCTGCGCTTCGGCAGCCTCGTCCGCGGCCTCGGCGTCGGGGGTGGAACCCTGACGCTCCGCCTTGCGGGCGGCCTGAGCCTCACGGGCCTCGGCCATGGCTTCGGTCTTCTTCTTGTGCGGGCCCAGAACCATGATCATGTTCCGGCCGTCCTGCTTCGGGTTGGACTCGATGAAGCCGAGTTCCTCCACGTCCGAAGCCAGACGCTGGAGCAGTCGGAAGCCCAGCTCGGGGCGGGACTGCTCACGACCACGGAACATGATCGTGATCTTGACCTTGTCGCCCTGCTTGAGGAACCGGACGACGTGACCCTTCTTGGTGTCATAGTCGTGCGGGTCGATCTTCGGCCGGAGCTTCATCTCCTTGATGACCGTGTGCGCCTGGTTCTTGCGCGCCTCACGGGCCTTCATGGCCGACTCGTACTTGAACTTCCCGTAGTCCATGAGCTTGCACACGGGCGGACGGGCGGTCGCCGCCACCTCGACCAGGTCGAGGTCGTACTCCTGTGCGAGTTCCAGGGCCTTGGCAAGCGGAACAATCCCGACCTGCTCGCCGCTGGGACCGACAAGTCGCACCTCGGGAACGCGAATCCGGTCGTTGATGCGGGGCTCGGCGCTGATGGATCCTCCTCGGTAGCACCACGCGGCCGCCTGGCGGACAGCCACGTAACGTCTGTTTCGTTGGACCAACCGCACAAGGGCAAGAAAAATGCCCCGGACGGGACACAGGCGGGGCTCCTGGAACAACCGGAACCACCGCGGTCAACCGCGGGGCGCATCGGGCGGTCCCATCGTCCGTACGGAACGATGGTCACCGCCTGACCGGATGACCCGCCGTCCCGGGGGACGGTCAGGTGGGAGATCGGAGCCTCCACTTGTGGGCCGGGCACATAGCTGCCCAGCCGGTCGTTACACAAGGTTAGCAGCTCCCCCGGGCGGACGCTAACCGGCTCCCGCCCGCCGCTCCCGCGGACGGGGAGGCTCCGGCGTGGGCCTATCGTATGGCCCATGAGTGACGCGACCCCCACCAGTGATTCCCCCGGCTTCGACGACATGACCCGCGACATCGCGGAGGTCCCCGCGGTCGAGGTGATCGTCACGGTCGCGGTCAATCTGATGAGCGCCGCCGCCGTGAAGCTCGGGCTGACCGAGGACGGCGACGAGCACAAGGACCTCGACGAGGCCCGCAAGCTGGTGCACGCGCTGGCCGGCCTGCTGGACGGCAGCGCCACCGAGATCAGCTCCTTCCACGCGGCACCGCTGCGGGACGGCCTGAAGTCGCTGCAGCTCGCGTTCCGCGAGGCGTCGCTCGTACCGGACGAGCCCGGTAAGGGCCCCGGCGAGAAGTACACCGGCCCCGTCTTCGGCTGAGCCGCTCCCCCTTTTCCGCGTTCCCCCGAAACCGCAGAGTCCCCTGCCCGACGTCCGGGCGGGGGACTCTTCTGCGTACGGGTCGATCAGCGCGTGAAGAGCGGCTCGCCCGGGGCGGCGGCGTCGGCCGGGAGCAGCGCCAGGTCCAGGCCGCGCACCAGACGGGCACGCAGGACCTCGTCGGCCGCCAGTGCGTCCGCGACCCGGCGGGCCGCCTCGGCGGGCTCGGTGCCGGCGGCGAGTACCAGGGCGAGGGTGCCGTCGGCCCGGCCCGGCCCGAGGTGGGCCCGGAGCACCGAGGGTTCGGCGGCGACCGCGTTCCGTACCGCCGAGGTGACGGCGGGGTCGTCCAGCGGATCGGCGCTGGTGCGGCCCTCGGCGAGGGCGAGCAGCGCGGAGCCGGTCAGCTCGAACGCGACCGGGCCGGCGAGGTCGAGGACGACCGTGTCCGCCTGCTCGTGCGCGGCGGCCTGCAGCGCCTGGTGCAGGGGTACGGCGACGGGGCGGGCCTGCGGATCCCAGCGGGCCAGTGAGTCGGTCGAGGTGAAGGCGGGCAGGGCCCGGCGGTCTCCGGCCCGGAGGGTGGGCACGGCCATGTCGCTGGTCTTCTCGCGGCGCAGTCCGCCCACCCGTCCCCCGTCGCCGCCCTTGCCGGACGCCCGGCTCACCTCGACGTCCTCCTCCACCTCGCCCAGCACGGCGACGACCGGGACGAGGAGCCGGGCGCCCCTGAGGGCTTCGAGTACCGGGCCGACGGCCTTCCGGTCCTCGGCCCAGGCGGCCAGAGCCGTCGTCAGTGCCGGGTCGGCCGTGCCGTCGTCGTCGGAGTATCCGGGGTCCGGAATGTTCTTCTGCGCCACGGGGCGAGCCTAGTGCCTGGGCCGCGCCGTCCCGTCGACAGGTCCGTATCGTCCGTACCGGCCGCCGGACCGCCCGGGTCACGGCGACTGAGGGTGAGGAGCCGGAAGTGGATCTCGACGTGGCGCTGACCGCGGCGGTGGAGCCGCTGACGGCCGGTGCGGACGGTGTGCGGGTGTCGGTCGCCGTGCTGGACACCGGCAGCGGGGCGCGGGCGGTCCACGGGGACGGTTCGTTCGACACCGCCAGTGTCGTCAAGGTGGATCTGGTCGCGGCGCTGCTGCTGGCCGCCCAGGACGAGGGGCGCGCGCTCACCCCGTTCGAGCGCGGGCGCGCCGCGGCCGTGATCGAGCGGAGCGACAACGCCTGCGCCACCGTGCTGCTGCGGGAGATCGGCGGCCCGGCGGCGCTCGACGCGGCCAATGCCCGGCTGGGCCTGACCGGGACGACGGCGGCGCATGCCTGGGGGCTCACCCGGACCACGGCAGCGGACCGGCTGACGCTGTTGCGGGCGGTGTTCGGCACGGAGTCGGAGCTGAGCGCCGAGTCCCGTGCGTACCTGCGGAGGCTGATGGAGCGGGTCGAGGCCGGTCAGCGATGGGGGGTGTCGGCGGCGGGCGACGGCTGGGCCCTGAAGAACGGCTGGATGCCACGGACGACGACCGGACTGTGGGACATCAACAGCATCGGCCGGGTCCGGGCCGGCGGGCGCACCTGTCTGGTGGCGGTGCTCTCGGACGGGCAGCCGACGAAGGAGTCGGGGATCGCACTGGTCGAGGCGGTGGCGAGAGCGGCGGTGGGGGTGCTCGCCGGAGCGCGGTGAGCCGGGGCGCGGCGAGCCGGGGCGGTCGGCCCGTACGGAGGCCGGCGCCGCGCCTCCTGTCGCAGGGAGCGGTCAGCCCCGTACGGAGGCCGGGCCGCGGCCCCTGTCGCGCCAGAGCACCACGGCCAGGGCCAGCAGTGCCGCTCCGAGGCCGCCCGCGCCGGCCGCGAGCCAGCCCGCGGGGCTGCTCTCGTGGTGCTCGGGGGTGGGACCGGCGCCGAAGTAGCGCTTGCGGTAGCCGGCCCCGGTGGATTCGGCGCGCAGACCGGCGGGGCGGAGTGCGGCGCCGGCCTCGATGGCCGCGGCGGGGTCGACGATGCCGTAGCCGCGGGCGTCGTCCCGGCCGGACGCCGGGGCGCCGCGGGCCGTGTCCGCGAGGAGCTTCTTGATCTGGGCCGGCGAGAGCCCCGGGTGCGCGGCGCGGACCAGGGCGACGGCGCCGGAGACGAACGCGGAGGCGGCGGAGGTGCCCCACTCCACGTAGTACTGCTGGTCGGGTGCGGCGACGACGATGTCGACCCCGGGTGCGCTGACCGTGGCGTACCAGCGGCGGGTGGAGAACGCGGCGTGGGTGCCGTACCGGTCGACGGCGGCGACCGCGATCACGCCCGGGTAGGCGGCGGGGTACGAGATGTGGTCGCCCTTCTCGCCGCCGTTGCCCGCGGAGGCGACGACGACGGCCCCCTTCTTCAGCGCGTACTGGATGGCGGCGTCCTCGCCGGCCTCGGGGTGCGCGGACTTGCTGTCGTCGCCGAGCGAGAGGTTGATGACGTCGGCGCCGTGGTCGGCGGCCCAGCGGATGCCGTCGGCGAGGGCCGTGCCGCGCGACTCCCGGGCTTTGGCGCGGGACGGGTCGGAGGCTTCGAGGATCACCCGGACCGGGAGGATCTTCGCCTCGGGCGCGATGCCGAGCACCCCGTCGTCACGTCCCGCTCCATGGCCGTGGCCTGCGATGATGCCTGCCATCGCGGTGCCGTGGCGGGCCCAGGAGCGATCGCCGCGGCGGGCGCCGAAGCCGATCATGTCCTTGCCGGGAAGTACTTGGCCGGTCAGGTCGGGCAGGTTGCCGTCGACCCCGGTGTCGACGACGGCGACGGTGATGCCCCGGCCCTTGGTGGTCCGCCACGCCTCGTCGGTGTGGAGTGTCTGGAGGCCCCACTGCTGGTCCCGGATGGCGTCGGCGCCGGCCGGTGTCGCGGGCAGGAGCGCGAACGCGGTGGCGGCGCAGACCGCGCCCAGGGCGCGGCGGCGGGTGCGGCGGCTCATTCCGGCTTCTCCGTGAGGTCGGTGACGGTCCTGCGCAGACCGCGTTCGATCCGGTCGGCGATGCCCTTGGCCTCGTTGCCGAGCCCGGCCTGGGCGGCGGCCGTCGTGGCGTTCGCGGCCATGGCCCTGTCGACGGGCTGCGGGTCGGTGACGGTGCGCCCGTCGGCGAAGCCGGACACGGCGAACGCGACGACGGGCAGGTCGGTCAGTACGCGGACGGTCCAGCTGGCGCGCTGGCGGTCGCCGAATCCGGCGGCGGCCGTGCCCTTGACGGGGTAGGTGCGGGGCATCAGGTCGGTGCGCCGGCCGAGGTGCTGGCCGGTGAAGCGGGTGCTCAGCGCCTTCATCGCCGCCTCGTCGCCCTCGGTGAAGATCAGGCCGACCGTGGTGACGCTGCTGGCGGTGGCGTCGGTGTAGGTGGCGCGGAGCATGCGTGCGCAGCCGACCGGTCCGAGGGTCCGGGCCAGCAGCGGGTCCAGGCCGGCCCGGCAGCCGCTGTCCGGGGCGACGGCGATCCGGGTCCAGACCCGGTCGGCGCCGCCGGGGCCCGCTCCGTCGCCGTTCAGGGTGCGGGGGAAGAGGGTGTCCACGGGGACGCTGTGCCAGGCGGAGCGGCCCACGGTGTAGGTGCTGTGGGCGGTCGCGTCGGCCGAGGAGTCGCTGGTGAGCCAGGCACCGGTGGCCGCGCCTCCGATCAGTCCGAGCCCGAGCACGACACAGGCCGCGGCGGTCGCGGTCCTGGCGGGGCGGCGGGTACGGATCGGGCGCAGCCGGGTGGTGGTCTCGGCGGGCGTCTCGGGGCGGGGCAGGACGTACGGCGG